>NZ_DBHKZA010000003.1:98303-107297 GCF_057314935.1 Achromobacter sp. | reverse complement strand
TTGGTGGCCTGGGGCGGAATCGAACCACCGACACAAGGATTTTCAATCCTCTGCTCTACCGACTGAGCTACCAGGCCAACACGTACGCTTTGCAAAAAGCCCAGCGCGGGGCTGGGCTTTTTTTGGGATTCGGTATCGGTCGCCTAGGGGCAACCGCAATCCCAATAATTCTTTTGGTGGCCTGGGGCGGAATCGAACCACCGACACAAGGATTTTCAATCCTCTGCTCTACCGACTGAGCTACCAGGCCAACGAAGTCCGCAACTATACACAATTTTTTTGGCCTGTGCCAGTCGAGCGGCAAAAATCCCGATATTTTCTTGCCCGGTTGTCCGTGCCAAGTGTTGGGAGAATGGCACGCAAGGGTGCGACGCAGGGTCGCGGCAGGGGGGCGGATTGGCCTGGGGATAACCCGCAGGGGTATAATCTTCAACGGTCTGCTGTTACGGCTTGGGGAACTTTCCGCAGTATCGTCCCCACACCTGACGCATTGTTCTTGGTGGCAGTTCTTCACGCTTACTCATGTCGGTAGCTGTCCTCGCCTTCGGTCTGAATCACACGTCCGCGCCGGTTTCGGTTCGCGAACGCGTGTCCATGCCCGTCGATCTGGTCAAGCCCGCGCTGGAAGGCCTGCGTTCGGCGTTTGGCGGTTCTGTCCGCGAAGCCGCCATCCTGTCCACCTGTAACCGCACCGAAATCTACTGCGCCGCTGACGGCCACGTTGCCGATCAGTTGCCCGCCTGGCTGGCAGAACACAACCGCCTGGACGCCGGCACGCTGCGCCCGCACCTGTACCGCCATCATCAAGACGACGCCGTCCGCCACGCCTTCCGCGTGGCCAGCGGCCTGGATTCCATGGTCCTGGGCGAAACCCAGATCGTGGGCCAGATGAAGGATGCCGTGCGCGCCGCTGGCGAAGCCGGATCGCTGGGCACCTTGCTGCACCAGATGTTCCAGCGCACCTTCTCGGTCGCCAAGGAAGTGCGGTCGCAAACCGCCATCGGCGCGCAGTCCGTGTCCATGGCCGCCGCCGCCGTCCGCCTGGCCGAGCGCGTGTTCGGCAATCTGGACCAGGCCCGCACGCTGTTCATCGGCGCGGGCGAAATGATCGAATTGTGCGCCACGCACTTTGCCGCGCAACGTCCGCGCAGCATGGTCGTGGCCAACCGCACGGCCGAACGCGCCGAAATCCTGGCCAATCGTTTTTCCGCCAGCACCATGAAGCTGTCGGACCTGACCGACCGCCTCTCGGAATTCGACGTCATCGTGTCCTGTACGGCAAGCTCCCTGCCCATCCTCGGGTTGGGGATGGTGGAGCGGGCTACGCGCCTGCGCCGCCACCGCCCGATGGTCATGATCGACCTGGCCGTGCCGCGCGACATCGAACCCGAAGTCGGCCGCCTGGACGACGTCTACCTGTACTCGGTGGACGACCTGGGCCGCCTGGTGCAGACCGGCACCGATGCACGCCGCGCCGCCGTCGTGCAGGCCGAAGCCATCATCGAAACCCGCGTCCAGGGCTTCATGCACTGGATGCAGTCCCGCGAAGTGGTGCCCGTCATCCGCGACCTGCACCAGGCCGCCGAAGACGTCCGCGCCGCCGAACTGGAACGCGCGCGCCGCCTGCTGGCGCGTGGCGAATCGCCCGAAGCCGTGCTGGAACAGCTGGCGCACGGCCTGACGCAAAAATACCTGCACGGCCCGCTGGCGGCGTTGAACCGCAGCGAGGGCGACGAGCGCAAGCAGCTGCTTGCGTGGATGCCGCGCCTGTTCCCCGGCCGCGACTCCCGCCGTTAGCGAATCTGTCCCACGTCCCGCCTCCTGGCGGGCGTTCGTCTTGTGGGCGCCCGCTATTCCTGTCTTCTCTTTGGTCATTCCCCCATGAAATCTTCCATGCGCAGCCGGCTGGAGCATCTGTGTCACCGCCTGACCGAGGTGGACGCGTTGCTGGCCCAACCGGAAACCGCGTCCGATATGGACCGTTTCCGCAAGCTTTCGCGCGAGCGCGCCGAACTGGAGCCCGTGGTCGAGGCGTTCACCGCCTTTGCCCGGACCGAGGAAGACCTGGCGACCGCCCAGGAAATGCTGTCGGACCCCGACATGAAGGCGATGGCGGAAGACGAGATCAAATCGGGCCGCGGCAAGCTGGAAGGCCTGGAAAGCGCGTTGCAGCTGTTGCTGCTGCCGCGCGACCCCAATGACGGCCGCAGCGTGTTCCTGGAAATCCGCGCGGGCACGGGCGGCGACGAAAGCGCGCTGTTCTCCGGCGACCTGCTGCGCATGTACACGCGGTACGCGGAAACGCGCGGCTGGCGCGTGGAACTGATGTCGGAAAGCGCATCGGAACTGGGCGGCTACAAGGAAGTGATCGCGCGCATCGACGGCGACGGCGCCTACGGGCGCCTGAAGTTCGAGTCCGGCGCGCACCGCGTGCAGCGCGTGCCCGCCACCGAGGCGCAGGGCCGCATCCACACGTCGGCCTGCACCGTGGCGATCATGGCGGAAGCCGACGCGATGTCGGAAATCGTCATCAATCCGAGCGACCTGCGCATCGACACGTTCCGCGCCAGCGGCGCGGGCGGCCAGCACATCAACAAGACCGATTCGGCTGTGCGCATCACCCACTTGCCGACGGGCCTGGTGGTGGAATGCCAGGACGACCGTTCGCAACACCGCAACAAGGACAAGGCCATGCAAGTGCTGGCCGCGCGCCTGAAAGATCAGGAAACGCGAGCACGGCAAAGCAAGGAAGCCGCCGAGCGCAAGAGCCTGATCGGCACGGGCGACCGTTCCGAGCGCATCCGCACCTATAACTTCCCCCAGGGCCGCGTGACGGACCACCGCATCAACCTGACGCTGTACAAGCTGCAGCAGATCATGGAAGGCGATCTGGAAGAACTGACCGGCGCGCTGATCGCCGAACACCAGGCCGAGCAGCTGGCGGCGCTGGGCGACGACATCTGAGGCGCGCGCCATGACGACGCCCCAGTTGAACAGCTTGCTGGCCGACACCCGGCTGCCGCGCCTGGAAGTGCGCATGCTGCTGGAGCACGTGCTGGGCAAGCCGCGCGCGTGGCTGCTGGCGCATGACACCGATCCGCTGGAGCCCGAGGTGGCGGCCGCTTACGAGGCGTTGCTGGCGCGGCGCCGGGCCGGCGAGCCCATGGCCTATCTGCTGGGCCACCGCGAGTTCATGGGGCACCGGTTCCGCGTGACGCCCGACGTGCTGATTCCGCGCCCCGACACCGAAGTGCTGGTGGAGACCGCGCTGGAATGCGTGGCCGGGGTGGCGGGCCCCGCCGTGCTGGACCTGGGCACGGGTAGCGGCGCGATTGCGATCTCGATCGCGCTGGCCCGCCGCGATGCGCGGGTGATGGCCTCGGACGTCAGCGCCGCCGCGCTAGCGGTGGCCGCCGGCAACGCCTGGGAGCTGACCGCGTCGGTGCGCTTCGTGGAAGGCAGCTGGTACGGGGCCGTGCCCGCGGGCGAAGGCTTCGATCTGATCGTGTCGAATCCGCCTTACGTGGCCAGCGACGATCCGCACCTGGACCAGGGCGACGTGCGTTTCGAGCCGCGGGGGGCGCTGACCGATGGCGCTGGCGGCCTGGAAGACCTGGGCCGTATCGTCGCCGGGGCCGGCCGGCACCTGAAGCCGGGCGGCGCGCTGTGGATGGAGCATGGCTGGGACCAGGCGCAGGCGGTGCGCGACCTGCTCGCCGCCGCCGGCTTTGAAGACGTGCACAGCCGCCAGGACCTGGCGGGAATCGAACGCATTTCTGGCGGACGCTGGCGGGCCGCCGGGCGCTGACCCGGGCCGCTTGTTACAGATTCTGCCCCTGAATTCCCGGCATAGGCCGGCGCCGCATCCGGGTAATCCGGGCGGTTTCTCCGGCTGTACCTATAATTGGCGTATTCCGTTATGCCTGTCCAAGAGACCACCATGAGCGACGTTCAAGAATTCATCCGCGAAACCGTGACCCAGCACCCCGTCGTGCTGTTCATGAAGGGCACCGCCCAATTCCCGCAATGCGGCTTTTCCGGCAAGGCCATCCAGATCCTGAAGGGCTGTGGCGTGAAGAAGCTGGTGACCGTCAACGTGCTGGAAGACGACGAAGTCCGCCAGGGCATCAAGGAATTCTCCAGCTGGCCCACCATCCCGCAGCTGTACGTGGCGGGCGAGTTCATCGGCGGCTCGGACATCATGAACGAGATGAACGAATCCGGCGAACTGAAGACGCTGCTGGAGCAATCCGGCGCCACGGCCTAAGCCGCCCATGCGGCGACTGGTCATCGGCATCACGGGCGCCACCGGCGCGCTCTACGCGGTGCGCATGCTGCAAGCGCTGCGCGGCGTGGACGATGTCGAGACGCATCTGGTGGTGTCCGCCTCCGGCGTGCTGAACATCAAGCATGAGCTCGATGTCAGCCGCCACGACATCTATGCGCTGGCCGATCACGTGCACTCCGTGCGCGACGTGGGCGCCACGCTGGCCAGCGGCGCGTTCCAGACGGCGGGCATGGTGATCGTGCCGTGCTCGATGCGCACGCTGGCGGCCGTAGCCCACGGCCTGTCCGACAACCTCATCACCCGCGCCGCCGACGTCACCTTGAAGGAACGCCGGCGCCTGGTGCTGATGGTGCGCGAAACGCCCTTCAATCTGGCGCACCTGCGCAACATGACGGCCGTGACGGAAATGGGCGGCATCGTGTTTCCGCCGCTGCCGGCCTTCTATCACCGGCCGGCCTCCATCGAAGAGATGGTGGACCACACGGTGGCGCGCGTGCTTGAACTGTTCGACATCGTCGTGCCCGGCCCGCACTGGGATGGCATGAAATAAGGCCTTGCCCGGGGCTTTGCTGCCTTCAGGCGTATTTCCCGGTCAGCCCACCGTCCACGAGTAATTCGGTGCCGGTGATGTAGGAGGCGTCGTCCGACGCCAGGAACGCCACCGCTTTTGCGACCTCCCAAGGCGTTCCCATCCGGCCCATCGGCACCTGCTTGTCGCGCGCGGCCAGCGCGGCTTGAAGATCGTCCGGGTCGAACATGCGCGCCACGTTTTGCGCCACGCGCGGCGTATCGATCAAGCCGGGAATGACGGTGTTCACGCGGATGCCGTCGGCGGCGTATTGCTGCGCCGCCATACGCGCGAAATGGATCACGGCGGCCTTGCTGACGCTGTACGCCAGATGCGGATAACCGGTGTACCGGATGCCGGCGATCGACGACACCGCAACGATCGCGCCGCCGCCCTGTGCGCGCATCAAGGGCGCCAGCAGGCGCGTGGCGATGAGCAGGCTGGTCACGTTCACTTGCTGGATACGATCCCAGTCTTCCAGCGAGATCTCTTCCGGCCCGCCCACTTTGCCGATGCCAGCGTTGGCCTGAAGGATGTCGATGCGTCCGTAGCGGCGCAGCACGGCGTCCACCGCCGCCTGCATGGCGTCCGGGTCGGCCACGTCCGCCTGCACCGGCAGTGCGCTGCCGCCGGCCAGTTCCACTTCATGCGCGGCGTCTTCCGCCGCGGCCAGATTGGCGTCCAGTGCCACGATGGCCGCGCCTTGACGCGCCAGCGTCACGCAGCTGGCCTTGCCTATGCTCCAGCCGGCGGCCGATGCGCCGGCCCCGGCCACCAGCGCGATCTTGCCCGCCAGGCGCGTGTCGACGCCGGCCGCTGTCATGCGGATTCTCCGCCGTCTTGCTGATGCGTCTTGCCTTGGCCCACGTAGGGGATGGCGTGGTCGATGGTTTCCCAGATGTAGCGGCCCGACGGGCTTTGCTGTTCTTCCGCCACGTGCGACACCAGGCCGGCCGCGCGCGAGATCACGGCAAATCCGCGCATCAGCTCGGTAGGCACGCCGATCTCGCTGAGCAACGCAGCGACCGCGCCGGTCGCGTTGATGGTGATGTGTTTGCCATAGGTCTCGTCGATCGCCGCGGCCAGCAGGCGCAGCGCCTTCACCGACGTGCCGTCCAGGTCCGGTTCGGCCTCGGCCAGCGCCAGCAGTTTGATCGCGCGCGGATCGTCGGGCTTGTGCAGGTGGTGGCCGAAGCCGGGCAGCGCGCGACGCTGTTCACGGAACTCGCGTGCGATGGCCAGCGCTTCAGTCTTGCCGTCCGCAGCCTGCTTGATGCGGTCCAGCAGGCGCGAGCAGTTCTCCATGGTGCCGACGAATTGGCTGCCCACTGCCATCAGGCCGGAGGCGACCGCGCCCTGCAGGTTTTCGGGCGCGCTCATGTAGATCAGGCGCGTGGCGATGGCGCTCGGCGTCATGCCGTGCTCCATCAGCGTCACCAGCACGGCATCGACGATGCGCATGTCTACCGGACGCGCGTTGCGGCCCAGGATCTGCATGATCATGACTTCGGTGAAGGTCTTTTTGCCGATCAGGTCTTCAACGAGGTCGACGTCGCGGTATGACATCCCGGTCAGGTGATGGGCGCAGAGGCGGGTTTCGGGCGTGCTCATGGTGTCTCCTTTTGCGCGGCGTCGCGCACGGCGTTCTTCAACACCTTGCCGACGCTGGAGCGCGGCAGGCTGTCATGGATATGGAATTGCTTGGGCGTGGCCACCGGGCCCAGCAGGGCGCGCACGTGGGCCTTGAGGACGTCGGCGTCCGCCTGCGCGCCGGGGTGGAACTGCACGGCGGCGTGGACGGCTTCGCCCCACTTGTCGTCGGGCAGGCCGAAGACCGAGCATTCGTACACCGCGGGGTGTGAGGAAAGCGCGTTCTCGACGTCAACGGGATAGACGTTGAACCCCCCCGTGATGATGACGTCGCGCAGGCGGTCCTTCAGGAACAGGTAGCCGCGCGCATCGATCAGGCCGGTGTCGCCCGTATGCAGCCAGCCGTCGATCAGCGTTTCGGCGGTCTTTTCCGGAAGGCGCCAGTATCCCGTCATCGTCAGGTCGCCCTGCACCACGACTTCGCCGATTTCGCCGTGTGGCAACAGCGCACCGTCGGGCCCCATGATGGCCACATCCGACAGCCAGGTCGAGCGGCCGACCGAAGCGCGATTCTGCGGCGTATCGAGATCTGCGGGCCGCAGCACGGTGGCGATCTGCGGCGCTTCGGTCTGCCCATAGGTGGTGCCCAGCACGGGGCCGAAGAAGTCGCGCGCGCGGTCGATTTTTTCGGGCGGCATCGGCGCGCCGCCATAGATCAGATTGCGAAGCTTGGGAAAGTCAGCGCGCGAGACGCCTTCCTGCGCCATGATCATGTAGATCAGGGTGGGCGGCATGAAACTCAGCGTGCCGCCGCGCTCGCGGAATGCCGCCGTGATCATGGCGGGATTGACGGCGTCCAGCAGCAGGTGCGCGCCGCCGCAGGCCAGCACGGGTAGCAGGTACGTGCCCGTGCCGTGCGTGATGGGGGCGGATACCACGTAGCGGTCGTCACAGGTCAGCGCCCAGCTGGCGATCTGGTTGATGATGCCGGCGTTCCAGGCGCGGTAGGGTTGCATCACGCCTTTGGGCAGGCCGGTGGTGCCGCCGGTGAATTTGATGGCTTGCGTGGCGTCGCGGGACAGCGCGTGGCGCACGGGCTCGCAGCCGGCGTGTTGCGACAGCAGGGTGTCCAGGCGCAAACCTTCTTCCTGGTCTCCCTCCAGGTTGATCCGCGCGCTGCCCGATGGCGGCGCCAAGGGCGCCCCGGCGCGATCGACGATGACGATGGAAGGATCGGTGGCGTCCAGGATGCGACCGATCTCCCGCGCGGTGCTGCGGTAGTTGAGCGGCACCCAGACCTTGCCGCTGGCCAGCACGGCCAGCAGCGCCAGGATGTGCCGCGCCGAGTTGCCAGCGCAGATGGCCACCCGGGTCTGCGGCTCGGGGTCCAGGGCTTGCAGCGCGGCGGCCAACGCACGCGTGTCGGCCGCCAGCCGCACATACGTGACGGCGCCTTCGGGGCCGTCGAGCGCGATGCGTTCGGGATACTGCTGGGCCGCGCGGAAAAAGAAATCGATCGGGTACACCCTGTGCTCCTTGAAACCTAGTTGGCCTTGATGTCGGCGCGTTTGACCACGGCGCCCCATTTGCCGATCTCGCTGTCGATCTTTCTGGCGAAGGTGTCGGGCGTATTGGGTGTGGCGGGGGCGTAGAAGCCGGACTGCTGATAGGACGCCTGCAGGGCCGGGCTGGCCAGCGCCTGGTTCAGCGCTTCGTTCAAGCGCGCAATGACCGGCGCGGGTGTGCCGGCGGGCGCGACCAGGCCGAACCACGATTCCACGTCGAAGCCCGGCAGTCCGGATTCGGCCAGGGTGGGCACGTCGGGCGTGGAGGGCAGCCGTTGGGGCGAGGTGACGCCGATGGCGCGCAGCTTGCCGGCCTGCACGTGCGGCAGCGACGAGGGCAGGTTGTCGAACATGGAATCCACCTGGCCGCCCAGCAGGTCGGCCACAGCGGGGCCGCTGCCCCGGTACGGCACATGCAGGATGTCGGTGCCCGTCTCCATCTTGAATAATTCGCACGACAAATGGATGGACGAGCCGCTGCCGGAGGACGCGCACGTCAGTTTGCCGGGATTTTTCTTGGCGTACGCGATGTATTCCTGCACGGTCTTGACTGGGACCTTGGGGTTGACGACCAGAATGTTGGGAATGGTCGCCACCAGACCGACGGGCGTGAAGTCCTTGATGAAGTCGTAGTTCAGCTGACTGTAGAGCGTGCGGTTGATCGTGTTGGCGATGGAGCCCATGTATAGCGTGTAGCCGTCGGGCGCTGCGCGCGACACGATTTCCGCACCGATGTTGCTGTTGGCGCCCGTTTTGTTTTCCACCACAAAGGTCTGGCCCAGCGCTTCCGACAGCGACTTGGCCATCAGGCGCGCGACGATGTCGGTGGCCCCGCCCGCCGCGTAACCTACGACAAGGGTCACGGGCCGTTCAGGGTAGGGCTTGGCCGCAAGGGCAGGGGTGTTGACGGTCAGCGCGCCGCCCAGGGCCGCCGCCAAGGCGGCCAGCCGCCTGGTGAGTGTCTTCATGGTTGTCTCCGTCCT
>NZ_DBHKZA010000003.1:79653-98203 GCF_057314935.1 Achromobacter sp. | reverse complement strand
CCGCCGCCAAGGCGGCCAGCCGCCTGGTGAGTGTCTTCATGGTTGTCTCCGTCCTGTTTGTCTAATATTTGGACAGATCTCCGTCTGCCCGATTTCATATTGGGCTTTGATAGGGCCCTCATCAACGCAAACTGTCCAAAATATGAACAAACGAGATTCGGATACCTCGGGGCCCGTCGTGCTGCGCCGGGGGCTGCGCGTGTTGGGGGTGTTGCGCCAGGCAGGAGCGGCGGGCATGCACGTCGTGGACATTGCGCGCGCAGCCGGCATGCAGCGGTCCACCGCCTATCGCTATCTGGACGTGCTGGTGGAAGAGGGCTACGCGCTGCGCGAGTCCGAGGCGCCGCGCTGGCGCATCGCGGAACTGGGCGTGATGATGGCGGGCGATCCGCACGCGCAGGCAGTGCGTGGCCTGCGTCCGGTGCTGCGCCAGATCAGCGATGTGACCGGCGACTCCGCATTCCTTATCTGCCGGGCGGCGAACGATTCGCTATGCCTGCACCGAGAGGTGGGGAACTACCCGGTGCAGGTGTTGGCGGTGACGGTCGGGCACCGTCAGCCGCTGGGCGTGGGGGCGGCGGGACTGGCGCTGTTGGCGGCGTTGCCGCCGGCCGAGGCCGATGAGGTGGTCGCGCAGAACGAGCAGGCGTTGCGTGCCTACGGCGGCATGACCGGCATGCAGATGCGGCGTCTGGTGGAGAACACGCGGGACCGGGGCTGGTCGGTGGTGGGCAACGCCGCGGTGCCGGGCGTGCTGGGCGTGGGCGTGGCCTTGTGCGACGCGGCCGGCTACCCGCGCCTGGCGGTCAGCGTGTCCAGTCTGATCGACCGGATGCAGGCGCCGCGCCAGCGCAGCATCGCGGAATTGATCCGCGGCCAGCTGGCGCAGGACGAACTCAGGCGGCTGCCGGCGGCGGCGCCCGGTACGTCTTCTGGTAGTGCACGGTGAAGGTCTTGAAGGCGTCCAGGGCCTTGTGCGGGTCGTGGCCCGGCTTGACCAGGAAGCTGTTGAAGCCGACGCGCGCCTGGTAATGGATGGTGTCGATCATCACGTCGCCGACCGCGCGCAGCTCGCCCGTCCATTGGTACTGCGTGCGCAGCAGCTGCGCCAGCGAATAGCCACGGCCGTCGGTGTAGTTGGGGAAGTCCACCGCGATGAATGCGATGCCGGCCGGGTCCAGCGTGCCGTCGGCCTCGGCCAGCTCGCGCAGGTCGGCGTCGGGTTCCAACTGCACGGCCACGGGGTGCCGATGGCGGCGCAAGGTCGCGCGTGAAGTCTTCCAGACGGACAGCGGCACGATCCAGCCGGGCTCGTCGCTGGGCACCTGGCCTTCGGCGGCGACTTCGGGTTCGGGAACGAAGGGGCGCGCCGTGTCGGCTTGCAGGCGGCCGTCGCGGATCAGGTGCGGGCCGGGGGCGTCGTGGGCGTACAGGTCAGGCATGGGCGGGCTCGGCGCTTTGTGCGGGTTTGGCGAAGGCGGGATCGGCGTACACGTCCTGCTTGAAGGGGTCGATGCCGACGCGGTCCACCACGTCGATGAAGCGTTCGATTTCGCTGTCGCGCAAGCCCAGGTAGGTGCGGATCAGGCGGTCGACCACGCCGGGCACCTGGTCGCGGGCGAACGACGGGCCGATGATGCGGCCGACGGCGGCGCCGCCGCCGCGTGTGGATTCCAGATCGGGCAGGGGCTTGGCGCCGCCGTTCTGGCGGCCGCCCAGCGTGACCTGATACCACTCTTCACCGGCCTTATCGACGCCCAGGATGCCGATGTGGCCCACGTGATGGTGGCCACAGGAATTGATGCAGCCCGAGATGTTCAGGTCCAGCTCGCCGATTTCGAACAGATAGTCCAGGTCGTCGAACTGGCGCTGGATGGCTTCGGCGACGGGGATGGAGACCGCGTTGGCCAGCGCGCAGAAGTCTCCGCCGGGACAGGCGATGATGTTGGTCAAGAGGCCGATGTTGGGCGTGGCCAGGTTCAGCGCTTCCAGCTTCTGCCAGAGTTCGTGCAGCCGCGAACGGCGCACGTCGGCCAGTATCAGGTTCTGTTCGTGCGAGACGCGCAGTTCGCCGAAGCCGTAAGCGTCGGCCAGGTCGGCCACCGCGTCCATCTGGTCGGCGGTGATGTCGCCCGGCGGCACGCCGGTGGGCTTGAGCGACACGCTGACGGCGGCGTAGCCGGCGACTTTGTGCGCATGCACGTTGGTGCGCAGCCAGCGCGCAAAGCGCTTGTCGCCCGCGGCCAGCGCATCGGTGTTGTCGGCGTCGGTGGCGGCGGCCGCGTCGTACTGCGGCCAGACGAAACGCGCCTTGATGCTGTCGACGAATTCCTGGGTGATGGTGTCGGGGCCGCCCTTGATGAGCTGCCACTGTTCATCGACTTGCTGCGCGTAGACTTCGGGCGTCAGGTCCTTGACCAGGATCTTGATGCGGGCCTTGTACTTGTTGTCGCGGCGGCCGTGCAGGTTGTAGACACGCAAGGCGGCCTGCATGTAGGTCAGCAGATCCTGCCATTCGACGAAGGGGTTGATCAGCTTGCCGACGATGGGCGTGCGGCCCATGCCGCCGCCCACCCAGACGCGAAAGCCCAGCTTGCCGTCGCGTTCAACGGCTTGCAGGCCGATGTCGTGCACGCCGACCGCGGCGCGGTCTTGCACGGCGCCGCTGACGGCGATCTTGAATTTGCGCGGCAGGAAGGCGAATTCCGGGTGCAGCGTGGACCACTGGCGGATGATCTCGCACCAGACGAGCGGGTCCACCAGTTCGTCCGGCGCGACGCCGGCGAAGTGGTCGGTGGTGGTGTTGCGGATGCAGTTGCCGCTGGTCTGGATGGCGTGCATCTGGACGGTGGCGAGTTCCGCCAGGATGTCCGGCACGTCTTCCAATTTGGGCCAATTGAACTGGATGTTCTGGCGGGTGCTGAAGTGCCCGTAGCCGCGGTCCCACTTGCGCGCGATGTGCGCCAGGGTGCGCAGCTGGCGCGACGCCAGCATGCCGTACGGAATGGCGACGCGCAGCATGGGCGCGTGGCGCTGGATGTACAGGCCGTTCTGCAGGCGCAGAACGCGGAATTCATCTTCGGTGAGCTGGCCGTCGAGGAAGCGGCGCGTCTGGTCGGCGAATTGCGCCACACGCTGCTCGACAAGCTGCTGGTCGACGGGGTCATACACGTACATGTCTACTGCCCTTGAAGTCTTCTCGGTCTGAGTCCCAGCGTCCGGCGCAGGGCGGCGGAAAAAGGGGATTCATAACCGTAACAGGCAGCATTAATGCTCGTCTAAGTCATTCTCGTAATATGGAAATAAGGCCCCGACCCCGCGCACGCTTCGCGTGCTTGCTGCCCCCCCGGGGGGCGCCTTCCCCCTTGGGGCGGCCCGGCGGGGGAAGGGCCGCTATATTGAGGGGGCTTACAGTGCCGCGTTCACCGCCCAGCGCGCGATGAAGACCAGGATGATCACCAGGCAGGTGGCCAGCAGCAGGCCGGTGGCGATCAGGGGGCCGGGTTTGTTGTGGGCGATGTCTTCGTGGTAGCCGCGGCCGCGGCGTACGCCGAAAAAGCCCCAGAGCACGGAGCGGACCGTGCGCAGGAAACTAAGCATATGCGCCTCCTGGCGGATGAGGGGATACGGCACTGTAGGCCGTGCTGCCCGCGCCAAACAGAGGCAGATTCGCGTCAACCGACCATATCAGTTGCGGGCGCGGCGGCGGCGCCGATGCCGCGCACGATGTGGTCCAGCAGCTCGCGCGCAGCGGGCGAGATATGGCGGCCCGCGCGGCTCAGCACGTGCAGGCTGCCCTGGTTCAGGATGGGGTTGGCCAGCGGCAGGCTGGCCAGCCGCTGCGCCCGCATGTCGGCCGTCACGGCGATGGGGGGTGTCAGCGCATAGCCGATGCCGGCCGCGGCGAACTGCCACAGGGCCTTGAAGGAAGAGGTGGTCAGCACATTGCGCAGCCGCACCTGTTCGCTGATCTCGGCCGCCTGGATGTGTTGGCGCACGCCGAAGCCTTCCTGCATGGAGGCGCCCGGGTAGTCGGCCAGGTCGGTCAGCAGCAGGGGGCGGTCCAGCCGGGTCAGCGGATGATCCTGGCGGACGATGGCGCGGATGGGCTCGGGACGCGAATAGTGGGTGCGCAGGCGGGCGTCGTTGGGCGGCTGGAACACCAATCCTATATAGGCGCGGTCATCCACGATGCGCTGCACGATCTCGGAGGTGCGGGCCACGTCGATATCCAGCGTGACCTCGGGGTGGCTGCGCCAGTAGCCGGGCAGCACGCGGTCGAACATCAGTTCGACGAAGCCTTCGCCCAGCACCAGGTCGATATGGCCGCGCTCGGCCTTGCGCAGGCTGTCGATCTCGGAAAAGAAGCTTTCCTGGATGTTTTGCTGGCGCTTCACATAGCGGGCCAGGATGTGGCCGGCGTCGGTGGGCACCACGCCGCGCCCGCGGCGTTCGAACAAGGCCATGCCGCAATCGCGTTCCAGCGCGGCGATGGCGCGGCTGACGGCGGACGGGTCCATGTCCAGCACTTCGGCGGCGCCGCGCACCGAGCCGCGGCTCATGACCTGCATGAAATAGTGGGTGCGGCGGGCGTCGAGTTTTTCGTCCATGGCGGGGCTCTTCAAAGCGGAGTGCGGCGGGAGATCCACAGTGCCAATCTAGGGTTTACCCGTAAAATACGGGATAACTTGCAAAATTTTCCCAGGAAAAGGCTGTGCGTTGCATTTTACGCAACGCTAATGCGCAAGTGGTGTCATGGTTGCCCGCGAGGCCCCCGGGCGAAAATCGCGCCTGCTGCCCGCGCCGCCGCCGCAATGCGCCGCCGTGGCGCTACGAAAACTTATTCACGTTCATCAGGGGAATTCGATGTCTCACGCCAGCGTCAGTCTGGCCGCGCCTTCCATGCCGCTATCCGCCCGCATTCGCATGCTGGCCGCCATTTTGCTGGTGGTCGTCATTTCCGAAGCGATCGGCAGTGTCACGTTCGCGGTAGGTCCGGGCAAGATCGTTCTGCAACCGATGCTCTGGGCCATCTTCATCGGCGCCGTCGTGGCCGCTTTCGGCCAGCGCCTGCCGGCGGGGTCGGGCATCGACAAGGCCATGCAGACCCGCATCAGCGGTTATCTGCAATACGCGCTGCTGCCGTTCCTGGCAAAGCTGGGCCTGATGGTGGGCGGATCGCTGCCGCAGGTGCGCGAGGCAGGCTGGGCGCTGGTGTTCCAGGAATTCGGCCACTTCTTCGGCACCATGGCCATCGGCCTGCCGCTGGCGCTGTTGCTGGGCATCAAGCGCGAAGCGATCGGCGCCACCTTCTCGGTGGGCCGCGAGCCCAGCCTGGCCATCATCGGCGAGCGCTACGGCATGAATTCGCCGGAAGGCCGCGGCGTGATGGCCGAGTACATCACGGGCACCGTGATCGGCGCGCTGTTCGTGGCGTTGATGGCGGGTTTCATCACCAGCCTGAACATCTTTGATCCGCGTTCGCTCGCCATGGGCGCCGGCGTGGGCTCGGGCAGCATGATGGCTGCCGGCGTGGGCGCCATCGCGTCCCAGCAGACGCCGGAAATGGCGCATCAGGTCGCCGCATTGGCCGCCGCCGCCAACCTGCTGACGACGGTGGTCGGCGTGTACTTCACGCTGTTCATCTCGCTGCCTACGACCATCTTCCTGTACGGCAAGCTGGAACCCGTGCTGGGCCGCTTCTCGCGCAGCAAGGCTTCCGAAGCCGTCGTCGAGGAGAGCGTGTCGGAAGACGTGCCGGCGCACGGCGCCAAGATGGGCTTCGGCGACCGCCTGACCGCCTATCTGGTCTGCGGCCTGTTCGCGCTGGTGGGCAACCGCCTGGGCTACAACGTGCCATTCCTGGACGCGCTGCCGGGCATGGGCATCATCATCCTGCTGGTCGTCCTGACCGACCTGATCCTGCGCGTGCTGCCCAAGCTGCCCGCCGTGGCCGTGCTGTCGCTGATCGCCATGACCGCGGGCTGCCCCGGCGTGCTGCCGTACTCGGACCAGATCATCGCCGCCGTCGGCAAGGTGAACTTCCTGCCGTTCACGACCGTGATCCTGGCCATGGCCGGCCTGTCGATCCTCAAAGACCTGCCCGCTTTCCGCAAGCTGGGCTGGAAGATCGTGGTGGTGTCGCTGGCCGCCAATGCCGGCACCTTCCTGGGCGCCACGATGATCGCGGAATTCTTCCACTGATCGATCGGGCCTGAGTGCCGCTCAACGAAAAAGCCGCCTGGTGACAGGCGGCTTTTTCTTTTGCGACGGGCGCCGTGGCGTGGCCGCCGGCATGACGGCCGACGCCTCCGGAAGAGAGCGGTCAGCGCGCGTCGGGCGCGGCCCCGGGCCGGTAGCGTGCGTTGTCGGTGACGTTCTCGGTGGCGCCGATGTTGGCCACGGCAGGCACGCCGACGCCAGCCGCTTTCACGGCCACGGCGGCCTGCCATTCCTGGACTTGCGGATTGGCCATCGCGACCCGGTAGGGCTGCAGCGGGGTGAGCCCTTCGATGGTGCCCAGGTCGTTGGCGCTGCCAGCGCGTTGGGCCAGCGGATCCGGTTGCGCCGTGAAGTCGTCGACGGCGCGACGCATGCGCGTGTCGGCGTACTGGTCGCGCAAGGCATCCAGATTGACCTGCGGCGCCACGGGCGGCAGGCGCGGCGCGTCTGCGCCGGCATGCGCATTCCGGGCGAAAACGCCAAAGGCCGGCGGAGGATCAGCGTCGCGAAGATGGGCGACGCGTTGGGCTTCCCAGGCCGTCGCGGCTTGCGCGGCGCGCTGCGCCTGGCGGGCGGCGGCGCTTTGCGCCAGGCGTTCGGCTTCCCAGGTGGGGCGGGTGTCGTCCAGCATCGGGATGCGCGCCGGGTAGGGCGCGGCGACGCGGGGAATGGCGGAGATCGCAGCAACGTTCATGCGGGGGCTCCCTGTCGTGGTGGGCCAGAAGGTGGGTCCGGCCAGCGGGTGACAAGTTCACTGTAACAGGAAAGCGTGCCGTCTCCGTGCGGGGCTTTTTACCCGGGGCGGCCCAAAGAGGGAGGCGGCCCCGAACCTTGAGCGCGCTTGCTGCCCCCAACGGGGCGCATTCGCCTTGGGGCTGCGCTGAGGCAAAAAAAGGCCCCTGGCCAACGCCAGGGGCCGAGCGGCGGCGCCCAAGGGGCGGCACCGTACCAGGCGGGCGGCGGGACGGGACTCCGGCGGGGTTTCCCGGCCGCGCCGCCTGCCCCAAAACCGGTCAGGGCTTGGTGGCCTGCATGGAGGGGCGCTGGCTGAACGCTTCGTACCAGGCGGCGGTGGCGGGGTGCCCGTCGCGCCAGTTCAGGTCGGGGAAGCGGAAGTCCAGGTAACCCAGCGCGCAACCGATGGTGATGACGCCGATGTCCAGGCGGCCTTTCAGCGACGCGGCGTGCTTTTCAACCAGAGCAAGCCCATCGCGCACCTTGCCCAGTTGACCGTCGATCCAGCCGTCCCAGCGCAGCGCCTCGGGGCGCAGCACGCTTTCATAGCGGGCCAGCAAGGCGGCGCCCATCATGCCGTCGGCCATCGATTGCTGGGTCAGCACCTGCCAGCGCGTGCCGTCGGTCGGGAACAGCGCGCCGCCTCCCAGATCGTTCAGGTATTCGCACACCACGCGGCTGTCGAAGATCGATTGGCCGTCGTCGGTGATGAAAGTGGGCACCTGGCCCAGCGGATTGCTGGGGATGATGGTCTGGTCGCGGGCGACGGGGCCGGCGGCGCTGGGCAGTTTTTCGATGCGGTCGGCCAGGCCGAGCTCATGCGCGACGACCATGCATTTGCGGACGAACGGCGAAGCGGGCGAGTGAAAGATCTTCATGGGGGTCCTTGTCGGTAAGAGGCGTCAGTGTTGTGCATGGGCCAGGTGTTGTCCAGCCACCCAGCCGAAGGTCAGGGCCGGGCCCAGCGTAATGCCGGGCGCCGGATAGGCGCCGCCCATCACGGACTGCATGTCGTTGCCGGCCACGTACAGTCCGGGGATGGGCGCGCCCGCGGCGTCCACGGCCTGGGCGTTCGCGTTCGCCGCGATGCCGCAGGCGGTGCCGATGTCGCCGGGGTAGACCTTGACCGCGTAGCAAGGGCCATCGGCCAGCGGGGCCAGGCAGGGGTTGGGCTGGTGGTCCGGATCGCCCAGATAGCGGTTGTAGGCGGTGCCCCCTTTGCCGAAGTCGGGATCCTGGCCTTGGGCGGCGTGGGTGTTGTAGCGCGCGACGGTGGCTGCCAGCGCGCTGGCCGGCACGCCGATCTTGCCCGCCAGCGCCGCCAGCGTGGGTGCCTGGATCAGGTAGCCGGCATCGATCAGGTGTTGGCGAGGACGGCCGCCCGGCAGCGCCAGGCCCAGTCCCCAGGTGTCGATGAAGCGCTGGTCGCAGATCAGGAAGGCGGGGATGGTGGTTACGGTCTTGTTGCTGCGGTACATGCCCTGCACGAACTCGTGATACGACGTGGATTCGTTCACGAAGCGCTCACCCGCGCCGTTCACGGCGATCAGGCCGGGCTTGGCGCGGTCCCACACCAGGTGCGGGTAGTGCAGGCGCTTGCCGTCGCCGGATTCCAGGATGGAGACCGGCGCCCAGAATGCCGGGCTGGCGTAGCCCGTGCCCAAGGCGGCGCCTGCCTGCTCCGACAATCGGATGCCGTCGCCGGTGTTGTCGCGCGGCGACATGGACCAGTCGCCTGTGGGCTGCGGATACGTGCGGGCACGGCGCTCGGCGTCCCACGGGAAGCCGCCAGTCGCCATGACCACGCCGCGCCGTGCGCGGATGTTCAGGGTTTTGCCGTCCCGCAGGACCGACGCGCCCAGCACGCGGCCGGCGGCGTCGCGATGCAGGGCCTGCACGGGCGCGTCCAGCCAATAGGCGACGCCGCGCGTGAGCAAGCCATGGAACAGTTGCGCGGCCAGCGCATTGCCCAGCAGCAGCCGGGTCCCCCGGTGATAGCCGCGCACACGGTCCGCCGCCAGGCGCAGCACCAGTTTCATGCTGTGGCGCCAGGCGGCGAAAGCGCGCGTGGCGCGCAGCAGGTGGCGCACGTCGGTCATGTTGACCATCATGCCGCCCAGCACCGTGAATTCCTTCAACGGGTCGCGCAGCGTGCGGAAGTGGCGGCCGAGCTTCCTGCCGTCGAACTCCACCGGGTCCAGCGATCGGCCACCCATCGCCGCGCCCGGCCGGTCAGGATAGTAGTCGGGCGATGCCGTGCGGGCGGCCACGTCCAGGAAGCCGCGCGCCACCAGGTAATCCATCATGCGCGGACCGGCCTCCAGATAGGCGCGCTTCATCTCGTCTGACGCTGCCGGCCCCACCGTCTGCTCCCGATCCGTCCAGACCTTGTCGACGCTGTCGGGGTGCCCGGCGCTGTCCGTCTGCGCATTCAGCGGTATCCACAACGCGCCGCCGGAAATCGCCGTCGAACCGCCGATGCGGCCGGTCTTCTCCACCAGCAGCACGTCCAGCCCTTCCTCATGCGCGGTCAGCGCCGCCGCCATGCCGCCCGCGCCGGAACCGACCACCAGCGCGTCGACTTCCTTGTCCCACTTGATGCTGTCCATGCTGCTTATGCTCCCGACCCGCCCAGCGATTTGCCGCCGTCCACGAAGAGGACCTGGCCGGTGATGAAATCCATGTGCGGCGCGGCCAGGAAGGACACGGCATTGGCGATGTCTTGCGGCTGGCCCGCGCGGCCTGTGGGCTGCAAGGCCAGTTGCGCGGCCAGGCGTTCCGGCGTCAGGTTGCGCAAGAGCGGTGTGTCGATCAGGCCGGGGGCGATGGCGTTGACCAGAATTCCACGAGATGCCAGCTCCATGGCGGCGGCGCGCGTATAGCCCACCAGCGCCGCCTTCGAGGCCACGTAGTGCGGATGGTTCTTCGCGCCCAGATAGGCGCGCGACGCGATGTTGACGATCTTGGCGCCTGCCGTCATGGTGCGCGCGGCTTCCTGCGTCAGTGTTGCCACCGCCAGCAGGTTGACGTCGAACGCGCGGCGGAAATCGTCCGCGCCGACGTCGAAGAACTTGCGTTCGTCGAACAAGCCGGCGTTGTTGACCAGCGCGGCCAGCGGCGGCAGTGAGCGTGCGAGCGCGCGCGTGGCCGCTTCGTCCGTCAGATCGACGACGCGGTGCTCAACCGGCAGCCCCTGCGCCTGCAGCGCCCCGGCTTCCTTTTCGGCCAACGCGCCGTTGTGGTCCGCCATCACGACGCGAAAGCCATCGCGCGCCAGGCGCTCGACGATCGCCAGGCCCATGCCGCTTGCCCCGCCAGTGACCAATGCCGTACCCAGATCCATGGTGTCTCCTTATACGGCAAGGTAGCCGCCGTCCACAGGCAGCACCACGCCGTTCACATAGCTGGCCATGTCCGAGGCCAGGAACAGGACAGGCCCGACGATCTCGTCTGCGCGGCCGGCGCGTGCCAGGGGCGCGCGATCCATGTACCAATCGGTGCCGTTGGCTTGGGCGCGCTGGCCCGCCGTCATATCGGTTTCCATCAAGCCCGGCGCCACGGCGTTCACGCGCACGCCATGCGGGCCAAGGTCGCGCGCCAGCACTTCCGTGAACGAGCGCACGCCGCCTTTGGACACCACGTAGCCCGCAGTCGAAATGCCGCAGCCGTACGCCACGATGGAGCACAGGTTGACGATGACGCCGCGCGTGGCTTTCAGCTGTTCGACGAAGGCGTGCGTGACGTTGAAGGTGCCTTGGAGGTTGACCTGCATGACGCGGTCCCAGATGGCCGGCGTCTGCGGGTCGTCGAAGGGCGCGCGCGCCGAGATGCCCGCGTTGTTGATCAGGATGTCCAGGTTGCCGTGGCGTGCCGCGCAGTGCGCGGCGAAGGCGCGCACGGCGTCGGCGTCGGTCACGTCCAGCACGGCGTCGGCCGCCTGGCCGCCCGCGTCGCGGATGGCCTGGGCCGTGCCGGCGGCCAGCGCCGCGTCAATGTCGGCCACGATGACCGTCGCCCCTTGGCGCGCGAAGCCGTGCGCGATGGTGGCGCCCAGGCCGCGCCCGGCGCCCGTGACGAGGACCCGCTTGTTTTCCAGGGATGTCATGGTCTGTCCTTCGCGGCGCATCATGCGCCCAGATAGGCGCGCTGCACGCCTTCGTCGCTGGCAAGCCTGGAGGATTCACCCTCGAGCGCGATCTCGCCGTTCTCCAGGATGTAGGCGTAGCTGGACACCGACAGCGCCAGCTTCACGTTCTGTTCCACCAGCAGGATGGTGATGCCCTGTTCGCGGTTCAGCCGCAGCACGATGTCGAAGATCTGCTCGACCACCAGCGGCGACAGCCCCATCGACGGCTCGTCCAGCAGGATCATGCGCGGGCGCGCCATCATGGCGCGGCCCGTGGCCAGCATCTGCTGTTCGCCGCCCGACAGCGTCGCGGCCTTTTGTTCGAAACGCTCGCGCAGGCGCGGGAAGGTGTCGCAGACCAGGTCCAGGTCCTGCTTGACCGCCGTGCGGTCGCGGCGCAGGTAGGCGCCCATTTCCAGGTTCTCGCGCACGCTCATGTCGCGGAAGATCTCGCGGCCTTCCGGCACTTGCACGATGCCGCGGCCGACCACGGCCTCCGCCGGCAGGCGGTGGATGGGTTCGCCTGCGAAACGCACGCTGCCCGCCGTGGGCGCGACCAGGCGCGAGACCACGTTGAGCGTGGTGGACTTGCCCGCGCCGTTGGCCCCCAGCAGCGCGACGATGGCGCCTTGCGGCACTTTCAGCGATACGTCCTGCAGGGCGCGGATGTTGCCGTAGGCGGCCGAGACCGCATCGACTTCCAGAAGGATCTCAGCCACCGGCGGCTCCTTTGCCCAGATAGGCTTCGATCACACGGGGGTTGCTGCGCACCTCCGCCGGCGTGCCTTCGGCGATCTTCTCGCCGAAGGACATGACGGTGATGCGGTCGGAGATGGACATGACGAGCTGCATCACGTGCTCCACCAGCAGCACGGTGATGCCGTCGCGTTCGCACAGTTCGGTCAGCAGGCGGTCCAATGTTTCGATCTCTCGGTTGCGCAGGCCCGCCGCCGGCTCGTCCAGCAACAGCAGCTTGGGCGATATCGCCAGCGCGCGCGCCAGCTCCAGCATCTTCTGGCGCCCGAAGTCCAGGCTGCACGCCGGCGTGTCCAGGAAGTCGGCCAGGCCCACGCGCTCCAGCAGATGTTCGGCGCGCTCGCGCGCCTCGGCTGCCGCCGGGCGCAGCAGCTTGGCCGGGCGGTCCGCGCCGTGCGCATAGGTGCCGAGCAGCGCGTTCTCCCGCACGCTCAGCGCGCCGAACAGTTCCAGGTTCTGGAACGTGCGGGCCACGCCCAGGGACGCCATTTCATGCGGCTTCTTGTTCGTGATGTCCGCGCCGTTGAACCGGATGCTGCCGCTGCTGGGGCGGTAGTAGCGGGAAATGCAATTGAAGGTGGTGGATTTTCCGGCGCCATTGGGGCCGATCAGCGCGTGGATGCGGCCGCGTTCGACCTGCATGGACAGGCCGTTGATGGCGGTCAGGCCGCCGAATTTCACGGTCAGGCCTTGTACGTCCAGATAAGGTTGGTTGCTCATGCCGCGCTCCTTTGCGTGGCTTTGGCGGCGCCTGCGCCGGAACGCGAGGCCCCGGGTAGCGGGGCGGCCGGGGGCGGCGCGCGGCGTCGCGCGTCGCGGCCGGCGAACAGGCCCTTGGGCGCGAACATCATGAAGCCCATCAGGATGACGCCGTAGATGATTTCCTGGAAAGACAGCGCCTGGCGCAGCAGTTCAGAGATCAAGCCGAATGCCAGCGCGCCCGCGATGGCCCCGCGCACCGACCCGATGCCGCCCACCACCACCATCGTGAGAATCAGGATGGTGGTTTGGAAACCCAGGCTTTCCGGGTGGATGAACGATGCGAAGGTGGTGTACATGCCGCCCGCGATCCCCGCGTAGGCGGCCGACAGCGTGAAAGCGGTGCGCTTGATGGCGTTGACGTTGACCCCCATCGCCTGGGCCGCCACGTCGCTTTCCCGCACTGCGCGGAACGCCGATCCCAGCTGCGAGCGCGACAGCGCGATGGTGGCCCACAACAACAGCGCGGCGATCAGCACGACGAAGGGATAGGCCTTCAGGTCGGACACCAGTTCGTAGCCGAACAGCGTGGCCGGCGAAATCCGGAACCCGTTGGACCCGTTGGTGACCGACTGCCAGTTCAGGAACACCCACTGCATGGCCTCGCCGAACGCGAAGGTCGACAGCGCCAGATAGATGTCGCGCATGCGCAGCGCCAACGCGCCGATCAGATAGCCCAGCGCGGCGGCGAGCAGCCCGCCCGCGATGATCGAGATGAAGAACGGCGGATGCCACAGGTTGTTGATGAGGCCCGCGGTGTAGATGCCCACGCCATAGAACGCGGCATGCGACAGCGCGAACTGCCCGGTTTCGCCGATGACCAGATGCAGGCCCAGCGCCAGCACGACGAAGACCATCAGCAGGTTGACGACATAGATGACATAGCCGCTGGCCAGGAAGGGCAGGGCCGCCAGCGTCACGGCCATCAGCGCCAGCAGGGTGCGATCGATCTTGTTGCTCATACTTTTTTCACCTGCAGTTTGCCGCCCAGCAGGCCTTGCGGACGCAGCAGCAGCACGACCATGATGGCCACGAACGGAGCGACCACGATGGCGTTGGTCGAAATGAACAGCCCCACCAGGTTTTCGGCCACGCCGATCACGAAACCGCCCACCACCGCGCCGGGCAGGCTGGTGATGCCGCCCACGATGGCGGCGGCGTAGGCCAGGATGGCGATGTGGCCGATGTCCGGCGTGATGAGGATCTTGGGCGTGATCAGCAGCGCGGCCACGGCCGAGATCAGGCCGGACAACGCCCACACCATCATGCGGATACGGGTCAGGTTCACGCCCGTCAGGCGCGCGGCCTTGGGGTTCATGCCAACGGCGCGCATGGCGCGGCCGACGCGGGTGTAGGTGAACATCGCGAACAGCAGCAGCATGACGCCCACCGCCACCGCGAAGATCACGATGTCCAGTTGCGTCAGCACGGCGTCGCCGATGATGATGGCGTCGGTCGGGGCCAGCGGCGGGAGCGAGCGCGGCGTGTCGCCCAGGCCCGTTTGCCGCACCAGGCCTTTCAGCGCATAGGCAAGCCCCAGCGTGGCGATGACCATCTGCACGCCCACGCCTTTCGAGGCGATGACGCGTTCCATCACCACACGCTGGAAGAGACCCGACACGACGGCTACCGCGGCCAGCGTGACGGGGATGACAACCAGGTAGGGCCAGCCCATCACCAGTGTCAGGAACAGGGCGATGTAGCCGCCCACCATGAAGATCTCGCCCTGGGCGAAATTGGGTACGTCTGTGGTCTTGAAGATGATGACGACGGCGACGGCCAGCAGCGCATAAACGCTGCCCGTCACCAGTCCCGACAGCACCCCCTGCTGCAGGAACAACCAGAAATCGGCAAAGGTCATAATGTTCTCCGGCGGCCCGCGCGGTGCTGCGCCACGGCGCGGGCTCGGTCTGTGACAGGCCGCAGGCCTACTTCTGGTATTGCCAGACGCTCTTGAAAGCGCCGGGGATGAGCGTCATGCCGGTGCCGTCGAACTTGATGTAGATGGCGGATTCCTGCGCGGCGCGATCGTTCGGGCCGAACTCGATGGGGCCGGCCATGACGCCCGAGTCGAACTTCATCGTTTCCAGCGCCTGCAAGACTTTTTCGCGCGTGGGTTGCGGGCCGGCGGCCTTCAGCGCGTTCACCACCGCCATCGCGGGCGGCAGGCCGTAAGGCATGTACGTTTGCGGATGGCCGGGCTTGGCGGCCAGGTCGGGGTAGGACTGCTTGTACATGTCGTACACCCAGGTCAGCTTGGGGCCGCCGGGCAAGTCGGACAGCACGTCCTGGATGTAGACGTTCTTGAAGGCGTCCTTGTTGCCCACGTTCTCCACCAGTTGCTTCAGGTCGGCGGTGCCGTTCACGGCCAGCACGATGGGCTTGTTCCAGCCCAGTTCCTGCGCCTTCTTGATGATGAGCGCAGCCGGGCGGGCATAGGTGGTCAAGAGCAGCACGTCGGGGTTGCCTGCGCGGATCTTCAGCATGGGCGCGGTGACGTCGGTGATGTTCGGGTTCACCGACTGCACCTGCAGGCCCAGGTCGCCCAATTGTTTGGCCTGCGCTTGCGCCGCCTCCAGGTTCCAGCCGCCGTAGGCGTCGTCGTGGTTGATGTACCCGATCTTCTTGGCTTTCAGGTGTTCGGATGCGAACTGCACCATGGAGCCGCCCACGGCGTGCTGCGAGATCGAGAAGGCGCCGTAGATGTACTTGGACGGCGGATACAGCGCGCCGTCGCCCGAGGCGTTCAGCATGACGAGCGGTACTTTCTCGCGCTCGACGTATTCGCGCGACGCCACGACCGCCGCCGAGCATGAACCGCCGTTCAAGAGAAACACCTTGTCCTGCTCATTGAGTTTTTTCACCGCGGCGACCAGGTCATTGGCGTTGCAGCGGTCGTCTTCGATGACGAGTTCGATCTGGCGGCCGTGCACGCCGCCTTCCTTGTTGACCTTGGCGTACCACATCTTGGCGGCGTTCAACACGTCAAAGCCATAGGCCATGCCGCTGCCGGACAACGGCGCGAACAGGCCGATCTTGATGGTCTTGTCCGTGATGCCAGGTTCTTGCTGCGCTTGCGCGCCGGTCGAGAAGGCCCACGCGCACAGCGCCGCGGCGGCCGCGAAGCGACTACGTTGATTCATGATTTGTCTCCCGTCTTTTTGGAATGCGCGCCTGTGTGTGCGGCGCTTTGCTGCATAGGCCGGCGGGCTGCCGGCGTGCCTTACTGCATGCGGTAGCCGCCGTTCACGTCGATCACGCTGCCGGTGATGTAGCCGGCCTCTTCGGAGGCCAGGAAGCGGACGGCGGCGGCCACGTCGTCCACCGTGCCGATGCGGCCCAGCGGAATCGCCTGCGCCGCTGCGGCCAGCGCGCCGCTGCTGGTGACCGTGCTGCGCAGCATGTCGGTGTCGATCAGGCCCGGCGCGATGCCGTTGACGGTGACGCCCAGGTGCGCGGATTCGCGCGCCATGGCTTTGGTCAGGCCCAGCACGGCGGACTTGGCGGCGATGTACGAGGCGCTGGAGCGGTAACCGCCCAACTGGGCGGCCACCGACGTGAAGGTGACGATGCGGCCGTGCGCCAGCGGCGCGGCTTCGCGCCGGCGCAGGTAGGCCCGGCCGCACAGGAACACGCCGCGCGCGTTGACGGCGAAGCTGCGTTCCCAGATGTCCAGCGTGGTGTCTTTGATGAGCGGGCGTTCGCCGTCGGGTTGGAACAGCAGCAGGCCGGCTGCGCTGACGAGCACGGCGATGGGGCCGTGCTGCGCTTCGATGGCGTCGAACGCGCCTTCGACCGCGGCCTCGTCGCTGACGTCGAAAGCGTGGGCAGTGTGCGGCGCGCCCAGTTCATCGGCCACGCGGCGGGCGCGCACGGCATCCACGTCCGACACCACGACTCGGAATCCCGCGTGCGCCAGCTCCTGGCAGATCGTGGCGCCGATGCCCCCGCCGCCGCCGGTCACCAGCGCAAGACGGGAGGCCGCGCCAAGCGCGGGAGGCGTGGATACATTGGACATGCTGTCTCCTGATTGGCGTGCCGTCTGCCTGGGAAGACAGGGCCGCTGATTTCAATTTTTTGCGATTATGTATACATGGAGAGTGGGCAGGTATAGGTGCTTACCCTGACCACCGTTTGCTGTAAGGCATGGATACTAGGGAAAGTACGCGTGCAGCAGCAGGAGAAGTCCCAGCATGTATCCTTCATGTATACAATGCGGTCATGGACACGCTATCTCAACACGTTACCGATACGCTGCGGGACTGGGTGCTGCACGGCCAATTCAGCCCCGGCGCCCGTCTGGAAGAAATCCCGCTGGCCGAGAAACTGGGGGTGTCGCGCACGCCGGTGCGCGCCGCGCTGGCGACGCTGGGCAACGAAGGCTTGCTGGAGCACCTGCCCAAGCGCGGCTACACGGTGCGCGCTTATGACATCGGCGAGATCGTGGCGGCATACGAAGTGCGCGCCGCGCTGGAAGGGCTGGCCTGTCGGCAGGCGGCCTTGCGCGGGCTAAGCAACGACGCGGTGGCGGTATTGAAGAACTGCCTGGACGAGGGCGACCGGATCCTGGCGAAAGGGGTGCTGCTGGCCGAGGACCATCTGCCCTATCAGAAGGTGAACATCACCTTGCACAACGGCATCCTCGAGGCGGCGGGCAACCCTTGGGTCAAGCGCTTCGCCACGCAGGCGCAGGCCATCCCCTATGCGTCGGACCGCATCATCCTGTGGGAAGACCACGGCATCATCCTGCGCTCGCACGATGATCACCACCGGATCGTCAGCGCGATCATCGCGCAGGACGGGGCGCGCGCCGAAGACCTGATGCGCGAACACGTCTACTACGCCGGGATCATCCTGAAGAACAACTACGAACGGCTGGCGCAGGCTTACCGGGTGTAAGCGCCGCGCCGGCCGCGGCGGCGCTTAGCCGTTGATGCCGGTTTCCAGGCAGGGCTCGAATTCGCCGGTTTCCGGGTTGCGCAGGAACAGCACGCCGGTGGCCACGCCGAAGTAGGTGCCATGCAGTTCCAGGTCGCCTTTTTCCACGCGGCGGCGGATGGACGGGAACGTCATCAGGTTGTTCAGGCTGTGTTCGACCACGGCCAGTTCCAGGCGCTTGAGCTTGGCTTGGCGGTCGCCGGTGCCGGGGCCCAGGCGTTCGGCCACGGGCTCGATCTGCGACATCCACTTGCCGATGAAGTCGCCCTTGGACAGGGGCTTGGCGTCGTCGAAGAACGACCGGATGCCGCCGCAGGACGCGTGGCCCAGCACGACGATGTGCTTGACGTTCAAGCCATTGACCGCGAATTCGATCGCGGCGCTGGTGCCGTGATAGGACGATTCAGAGTCGGGCTCACAGGGCGGGACCAGGTTGGCGACGTTGCGCACCACGAACATCTCGCCCGGGCCGGCATCGAAGATCACTTCGGGGGACACGCGGGAATCGCAGCAGCCGATAAGCAGGATTTCCGGGCTTTGGCCCAGTTCGGCCAGTTTCTGATAGCGGTTGCTTTCCGAATGGAAACGGCCGTCCAGAAATGATTGATAGCCTTCGGTGAGTCTTTTTGGGAACATGATCTTCACTTCCTAGTAACAAGGCCAGGCCTGCTGGCACGCCGACAGACGCAATAAGGGGCTTCGTGTGGAAGCCCCTGTTATCGAGTCGACAAGCGCAATTTTCCCATATTCGCCCCTACAGCCCCCTGTCTAAACCCTGCTTCCGGCAGGGTTTTTTTCTGACCGCACAGGGGAGAGTGGCCTGGACGGAGGGCGCGCGCAGCGGGCGAAGCGGTGGGGGCTCCCCCCCCGCCGCCGGGCCGCCCCAAGGCGGGGGTAGCCCCCTCGGGGGGCAGAGAGCACGCGTAGCGTGCGAAGCGTGGGGGCTCTCTTTCCCTCACTCACTGTGCACGGATGTCCAGCACCGTGACTCGGGTGAACTGCAGCGGCGTGATC
>NZ_DBHKZA010000003.1:49078-79553 GCF_057314935.1 Achromobacter sp. | reverse complement strand
TCACTGTGCACGGATGTCCAGCACCGTGACTCGGGTGAACTGCAGCGGCGTGATCGCCTTCACCAGCCGGATCTGCCCCGGCGCCATCGGGCCGATGACGTCGTCGTTGACGCGGCCGACTTCGCGCCCTTGCGCGTCGTACAGCACGAAAGTCAGCACCGCGCTGGAGATGGGTCGGCCCGATTGATTGGCCAGCGACCCGGTGATGGTGGACACGTTCATGTTGGTATCGCGCACGGCCTGCACGTTGCCCAGCGTGACCCCGTAGGCCAGGCTTTGCGCGCCAGCGGCGCCGGCGCCGGACAGGCCGGCAAGCAAGACGACAGAGGCAAGGGCGAGTTTCATGGAAGGTCTCCTGGGACGCTGGCGTCGGGGCGCCTGCTGGTCCGCGCCGCCGTCTTCGCCGCCCGCGTATCGCGCGGACAGCTGTATCTCACACCTTTCCGCACCCGGGCACAACGGGTCAAAAGGATGAATGGGTAACAGGTTGCGCGGCATGTTCCCAGATTCGATGGGGGATGGCACAAATGCATCGGAATGTCTCTAGCTTGAGAGTTTCCGCGGGGTATTTTCGTGGGACGGGCGGACCGGAATTCGGTGTTGGCGGGGCCGCCGCGGGAGGCCGGATCATCGCCGAATCCGAGCCGTCCTGCCTGTCGGAAAGCTGAATGGCGCGTGTGCGATTTCCTGGCTTTTCTTAACCTTTCCGCGCTTGCGCAGCCTGTCGCTTTGTTCGATGATGACCGGGCCGGCAAGTGGTCGGCAGATCGTGCGGCCCGGCGTCAGGCGCATCCTTGCGCCAAGCGGGCGCATAACGCTCAAGGGAGAAACTCATGCTTTCCCGTACTAGCCAGTTGGCCTCGGCCATTGTGTTGTCCGCATGTTTTTTCGGCGCCTATGCGCAAACCCCCGCCGCTCCCGCGCCCGCCAAGACGCCCACGCCGCAGCAACAGCGCATGGCGGACTGCAATAAATCGGCGACCGGCAAGACGGGCGACGATCGCAAGACCTACATGAGCAGCTGCCTGAAAGGCGAGGCCCCCGCGCCCGCCAAGCAATTGACGCCGCAGCAGCAGAAGATGAAGGACTGCAATGCGAAGGCGGGCGATCAGAAGCTGACCGGCGACGCGCGCAAGACCTTCATGAGCACGTGCCTGAAGGGCTGACCGGTCTTGATGGGTTACGCGCGCTGCATAGTGGCGGCCTTGCCCTGCTTTTCTCGCGCTCCGCTCATCCTGCGGATCGACGGTTTCCCAGCCCCCGTCCCTTTTCGACGGCTTCACGAAAAAGCCCCCTTTCGGGGGCTTTGCGCATCCTAGACGGTAGCGATCGGCGTGACCGGGGAACCGATCGCGTGCGGCAGGCGCAGCGGCGGAGCGGTCAGCATGAAGTGATGGCGTCCGTTCGCATGCAGGAAGTCCGCCAGGTCTTTCAGGTACCAAAGCTCTGCCAGCGGCAGGCCCAGCTTGAAGAGGCAATGGTGGTGCAACGGCAGCATGGCTCGCTGGCCGGTTCTTTCGCGGGCGGGGTAGGCCTCGACCGCGTAGTTGTCGGCGCAGATGGCGGCGATGCCGCTGTCCGTGATCCATTGCAGGAGCGCGGCATCGGTGCCGTCCAGCGCGGCGCCATAGGTGTGCAGCACCTCGGGGTCCGGCGTGCCGTTCATGGCGACGACGGCCTCGGCGTAGCCGGTGCGCAGCACCAGCATGTCGCCGCGTTCGACCGTGATGCCGTCCGTTTCCAGTACGTGCATCAGTTCGGCGTGGCCGATCAGCGTGCGGCCGGGGCCGTAGTGGCGGAACAGGTCCACCAGCACGCCGCGCCCTTGCATGCCTTTCTGCGCCAGGTTCTCCACGCCCAGCTTCAGCGCGGCCGACGGGCCGCCGCTGTTGCAGCCGCAACCCGTGTGGTCGCCGTCGGCCGGGCCGACGACGTCCACGCCGGCCTGAAAGCCGTTGTAGTAGCGCAGTTCGGGCTTGCCGTCGCCGTCGGCGTCAAACAGCGCGCCCACGTGCGCCAGCGCGTCCCATTGGGTGGAGTACTGCATGGACAGCAGCACCTGGTCGTCGCTCAGCACGTCCACCGCATCCGGGTTGACGTTCTTCAGCGGGAAGTTCAGGTAGGGCGTGTCCGCCAGCCGGGTGGGGCTGAGTTGCGGCGGGTGGCGGCGCGGGTTGAGCACGTTGCCGCCGGGCAGGTCCAGCGGTAACGACAGGCAGAATGTCTTGCCGGCGCGGATTTCACGCGCACCCTTCAAGACCTGTTCTTCGGTGATGAGGTTCAGGCGGCCAAGTTGGTCGTCGGGTCCGAAGTCGCCCCAGTTGGAGCCTTCGGGCCGGTGTTTCCAGCGCTGCATGCGGTTACTCCGTCAGGAAGTCGACGACCGCGCGGGTGAAGGCTTCCGGTTGCTCCCAGTTCGAAATGTGGGAGGTGTTCAGTTCGACATAGCGGGCGCCCGCGATGGCGGCGGCCAGCTCCTTGCCTTGGGCGGGCGTGGCGGCCAGGTCGTGCGTGCTGCTGATGACGAGCGTGGGCGCGGTGATGGCGGACACTTGCGGGCGGTAGTCGGCGTCGCGCAAGGCGGCGCAGTTGGCCGAATAGCCGGCGTCCGGCGTGCGGCGCAGCATGTCGATCAGCACTTGCGTCAGGCCGGGTTCAGCCGCGCGGTAGTCGTCGGTCAGCCAGCGCTCGACCAGCGTGGGCGCCATCTTTTCCAGGGTCTGCTCGGCCACGGCGCCGATGCGCGTGCTCCAGCCTTCGGCGGAGCCGATGCGTGCGGCCGTGTTGCACAGGATCAGCTTGGACACGAGCTGCGGGTGCGCCAGCGCCAGTGCGATGCCGGTGGGGCCGCCCATGGACAGGCCGCAGAAGTGGGCGCGTTTGATGCCCAGGTGCGCCAGCAGATCGGCGACGTCGCCAGCCAGTTGTTTGAAGGTGTATTCACCGTCGGGGATCGAGGACTTGCCGTGGCCGCGGGTGTCGTAGCGCAGCACGCGGAAGTGCTTGGTCAGTTCGGGGATCTGGCGGGCCCACATGTCGGAGCAGGTGCCCAGCGAATTGGAAAGCACCAGCACCGGCGCGTCGGCAGGGCCATCGATGACGTAGAACAGCCGTGCCTGGCTGAGTTCGGCGTAAGCCATGTGGGATTACCTCGGATGAAACCGCGGCCGCGCAAAGGGCGGCCGCTTCGGGATTACAGGTAGCAGGTGCCGTCGACGTAGGCTTTGCGCCAGCGCGTGATGGTCACGCGGTCGAATAGGTTGGCCTGCGAAAACGGATCGGCATCGATGAACTGCTGCGCGGCTTCGCGCGTGTCCAGGTCGACGATGTACAGGCCGCCGCCTGCATCCTTGCCGTCGTCTTGCAGCTTGGCGCCGCACGCCAGCAGCAACTGCTTGTTGGCGTCCAGGTATTCCAGATGCGCCGCGCGATGCTGTTGGCGCACTTCCTGGTGGTTGGGCTTATCGAACGTTTCGATGATGTAGGGCATGGGAACTCCTGTCGTTTCAGATGGCCGACGGGTGGCGCGCCAGCGCCGTGACGTTGATGTCCATGTACGGGAACAGCGGCAGGGAGGACAGCAGCGTGTGCAGTTCGTCGTTGCTTTCCACGTCGAAGATGCTGACGTTGGCATAGCGGCCGACCACGCGCCACAGCTCCTTCCACTTGCCGTCGCGCTGCAGTTGCTGCGCCAGGGCCTTTTCGTCGGCCTTGAGCTTGTCGGCGCGTTCGGCCGGCATGTCGACGGGAAGATTGACTTGCATTTGAACCATGAACAACATGATGGACTCTCCAGAGAGGCCGCCCCGGCTACAGCCATGGGCGGCGCATCGGCAAAAAAATCAAGCGGAAAACTTCAGCGGCAGGCCGGTCAGGGCCAGCAGCTCGTCGGCGGTGACGTCGCCGAACATGTCGATGACGGTCACGCCGTCGGCGCGGATGTCGAACACGGCCACGTCCGTGTACACGCGCGACACGCAGCGCACGCCGGTCAGCGGGTAGGTGCAGGCCTCGACGAGTTTGCTCTGGCCTTCGCGGGTCTGCAGTTCCATCATCACGAAGACGTCCTTGGCGCCGATGGCCAGGTCCATCGCGCCGCCCACGGCGGGGATGGCGTCCGGCGCGCCGGTGTGCCAGTTGGCCAGGTCGCCGTGCTGGGACACCTGGAAGGCGCCCAGCACGCAGATGTCCAGGTGGCCGCCGCGCATCATGGCGAACGAATCGGCGTGATGGAAGAACGAGCAGCCGGGCAGTTCGGTGACGGGCTGCTTGCCGGCGTTGATCAGGTCGTAGTCTTCCTCGCCTTTGGCGGGGGCGGGCCCCATGCCGAGCATGCCGTTTTCGGTATGCAGGATGACTTCACGGTCGGCCGGCAGGTGGTTGGCGACGAGCGTGGGCAGGCCGATGCCCAGGTTGACGTAGGCGCCTTCAGGGATGTCCTGCGCGACGCGGGCGGCGATCTGGTCGCGGGTCAGTTTGGTGCTCATTGCTGCTCCTTGGCGTCGATCTGCACGACGCGCTGCACGAAGATGCCGGGGGTGACGACGGTTTCGGGGTCCAGCGTGCCCAGCTCGACCACTTCACGCACTTGCGCCACGGCCACGCGCGCGGCGCTGGCCATGATGGGGCCGAAGTTGCGGGCGGTCTTGCGGTAGACCAGGTTGCCCCAGCGGTCGCCGCGTTCTGCCTTGATCAGCGCGTAGTCGGCGTGCAGGGGATATTCCAGCACGTAGTGGCGGCCGTTGATTTCGCGCACTTCCTTGCCGTCGGCCAGCGGGGTGCCGTAGCCGGTGGGCGAGAAGAACGCGCCGATGCCGGCGCCGGCGGCGCGGATGCGCTCGGCCAGGTTGCCCTGGGGCACCAGTTCCAGTTCGATCTTGCCGCTGCGGTACAGGCCGTCGAAGATCTGCGAGTCCACCTGGCGGGGAAACGAGCAGATGATCTTGCGCACGCGGTTCGCGCCCAGCAAGGCGGCAAGGCCCGTGGTGCCGTTGCCGGCGTTGTTGTTGATGATGACCAGGTCTTTCGCGCCCTGTTCGAGCAGGGCGTCGATCAATTCCATGGGCTGGCCGGCAGTGCCGAAGCCGCCGATCATGACGGTGGCGCCGTCGGGTACGTCCGCCAGGGCGGCCGCCGCGCTTGCAACAAGCTTAGAGATCATGATGTTCGCTCATAGGTGGCGTGTCATAATTTGTTCTTCATTAGAACTTTCGTTCTTCTGAAGAACATCGTTTCATGGGGACTGCATAGCGTCAAGGCGAGCCGGCGCGGTGCAATCTCCATCGTTTTGCGTTGCCTTTGACGGCAACGGACGGCTCGCCAGCGGCGAGCTTTTTTCTCGTGAGACCGGACGGATGGCGGAGCAAGACACCCAGCAACCCAGCGACAGTTACGTGCAATCGTTCGCGCGCGGCCTGTCGGTGATCCGGGCCTTCGGCCCGAACCGTTCGCAGATGACGCTGTCCGAAGTGGCCGCCGTCACGGGGCTCACCCGCGCCGGCGCGCGCCGCATCCTGCTGACCCTGGAACACCTGGGCTACGTCACGGTCGAGGATCGCAAATTCGCGCTGACGCCGCGCATCCTGGAGCTGGGCTACGCCTATCTGTCGGGCACGCCGCTCTGGAACCTGGCGCTGCCCTACATGGAAGAAGTGGCCGAGCTCACGCGCGAGTCCTGCTCCGTGTCGGTGCTGGAGGGTGCGGACATCGTCTACATCCTGCGCCTGTCCACGCACAAGGTCATGACCATCAATCTGGCCGTAGGCAGCCGCCTGCCGGCCTGGGTGACGTCGATGGGCCGCGTGCTGTTGGCTGGTTTGCCGGAAGCGGAGCTGGACCGGGTGCTGGCCATGAGCCAGATCCGGGCCTACACCGCCGATACCGTGACCGACGTCGCCGAACTCAAGCGCGTGCTGGCCGGCGTGCGCGCCGACGGCTACGCCTGCGTGGCCCAGGAGCTGGAGCCGGGCTTGCAGTCGGTGGCGGTGCCCATCATCGACCGCAGCGGCCGGGTGATCGCCGCGATGAACGTCAGCGGGCATTCCAACCGCTTCTCGCGCGAGGCCATGCTGGAAGCCTTTCTGCCGCCATTGCGCCACGCCGCCGACCAGATCAACCACGCGCTGCTGCGCCGCTAGGCGAACCTGGCGGCACGGCAGGAGGCGGGGCTGGGCGGGCATGGCGGCCGGGCTCAGATCGGGGCGACGCCCAGCGTCGTGCCGCCGCATACGTACAGCATCTGGCCGGTCACGAAACCATTGTCGGGCGACAGGAAGAACATGGCGGCGCGCGCCACGTCTTCCGGCGTGCCCAGGCGCTTGACGACGATGCTGTTGATGATGCGTTCGGTCTGCGGCGCGCCGGCGGGGTTGCTCTTGGTGAAGAGGTCGGTGGCGATGGGGCCGGGGCCGATGGCGTTGACGGTGATGCCGTCGCCGCCCAGTTCCATGGCGAGCGTGCGGGTCAGGCCCACCAGGCCGGCCTTGGTGGCCGAATAGACCACGCGGTCCGGCTTGCCCAGCGCGGCGCGCGAGGACATGTTCACGATGCGGCCGAAGCCGGCTTCGCGCATGGCGGGCAGCGCGGCCTGCACCAGGATCAGCGCGGTGCGCAGATGCAGGTTCACCACATAGTCCAGATCCGCCAAGGTGGCCGTGTCGGCCGTGCCGGGGCGCGTCGCGCCCGCGTTGTTCACCAGGCCCACGATGTTGTAGGCGGCGGTGACTTCGCCGGCGACTTCCTTGGTGCGCGCTTCATCAGTCAGATCGGCCTGATACGAGACCAATCCCACCGGCGGATTCTCGGGCAGCTTGTAGTCAATGTTGACCACCTTATGGCCCGCATCCAGCAGCATGCGGATGATGGCGGCGCCAATCCCGGCGCTGCCGCCGGTGACGAGATACGCAGTCGGTTTGCTCATTTCATTTCCCGTTCGGTTTAGAAAAGCACTGCTCCAGATTAAAGCCAGTTCCCCCGTCAGGGACACCGCCAGATCCGGCTTCGCCGGTCTGCAGGTGTCGCCCCCTTGAGGGGGCGCGCGCAGCGCGTAGGGGGAGGGTCCATCCGGCCGGTCCGTAGGTGTCGCCCCTGGGGGCGCGCGTGAGCGCGTAGGGGGGGCTCTATCAGTGCGTGGCGTAGCCCCAGGCCAGCACGGCGGTGATGTGGATCACGCCGACCCACAGCATCATGATGACGGTGTAACCCATCACGTCGCGCAGCTTGAGCTTCGACAAGGCCAGCGCCGGCAGGATCCAGAAGGGCTGCACCAGGTCGTTCCAGGCGTTGCCCAGCATGACGGCCATCGTCGTCTGGTTCAGCGCGCTGCCGATTTCCTTGGCCGCGTCGATCATGAACGGACCCTGGATGACCCAGTGGCCGCCGGCGGACGGCGCGAAGAAGTTGATGAAGAACGAGCTGATCAGGCCCCAGAACGGCAGGGTTGCCGGCGTGGCGAAGTCAACGAACACCTGAGAGATCGACGTCACCAGGCCCGAGGCGGCCATGATGGCCATGATGCCGGCGTAGAACGGGTATTGCAGGATGATCCCGGAGATCGTCTTGATGCCTTCGGTCAGCTTGGCCACGTAGGCGGCCGGCGTGCCCAGCAGGATGATGCCCAGGAACAGGATGATGAAGTTGATCAGGTTCAGGTCCAGCGAACCGCCGTCCATGAAGTGGAACGTCACGTAGGCGATGCCCAGCGCGCCGATCAGCATGGAGAGGATGCGGCTGTTGTTCAGCTTCGAGGCGATGGTGCCCTTTTCCAGCATGTCTTCGACGGCGCTGGACGCGTTGGCGTCGCGGTCGATCGCCGGGTCCACTTCAACGATCTTCTCGCCCTTCTTGGGGTGCAGCCAGGCGTTGAGCAGCGGCAGCGTGATGATGATGACCAGGCTGGTGATCAGCATGGGCACCGAGAAGATGGTTTCCGACAGCGGGATGGTGCCCATCTGCTTGGCGGTCGGGTGGCCGGGGGTGGCGACCAGCACCGGGATGCTGGCGGACAGGCCCAGGCCGTACATCGTGAAGCCGCTATAGGCGGCGGCGATGATCAGCGGGTAGTGCACGCCCTTGACCTTCAGCGCCAGCTTCTTGGCGACGATGCCGCCGATGACCAGACCGAAGCCCCAGTTCAGGTAGCTGCCCACGCCGCCGACCAGCGTCGCAACGATGATGGCGGTATGCGGACGGTGCACGTGGCTGACGATGCGGTTGAGCAGGCGGTCGGTCAGCGGCGCGGTGGCCAGCACGTAGCCCATGGCCAGGATCACGGCCATTTGGGTCGTGAAGGCCAAGAGGCTCCAGAAGCCCTTGCCCCAGGCGCGGGTGACGTCGCCGATGCTCTGGCCTTCGATGCCCATGGCGAGCAGCACGGTCAACAGGGTCAGCGCGATCGCGAAAACGAAAGGATCGGGCAGATACTTGCGCATCAGCTCGGTAAAGAATGAAGCGAGTTTATTCATGGTGCCTCCAACAACTCCGTAGGCGGGTTCTCTAGTGTCTTGCCTCGCCCGTCACCGGGTGGCGGTGCGGGCGGGAGCGACGTCTGGTTTTCTTTGTGTGGTGGGCTCGTGGCCCGTCGGCGCGGTTGGCGGCTGCCCCCGCGCCTTATCTGTTGTGAATTCGTGGGGTCGCCGTCAGGCGTCGCCGGCCTTGCTGTTGAGCCACGCGGCCAGTTCGCCCAGCGTGGCGCTTTTCTCGCGCAGCACGCGTTCGCGGCGTTCGGGGCTCCAGGTGTAGAAGCCCTGGCCGCTCTTGGCGCCGATCTGCCCGCTTTCGACCTTGCTCTTGAGCAGGTCGGACGGCTCGGTGCGGTTTTCCAGGTCTTTGTAGAGGTAGCTGGCGATCGCGTAGTGCACGTCGATGCCGTTCATGTCGCGCTGCTCCAGCGGACCGGACAGGGCCAGGCGCAGCCCCAGGCTCCACTTGACCACTTCGTCGATGTCCTCAGCGCTGGCCACGCCCTTTTCCAACAGCGAGATCGCTTCGCGGGCCAGCGCGTGCTGGATGCGGTTGGCGATGAAGCCGGGGATGTCCTGGCGTACCAGCACGGGCCGCTTGCCGGCGAAACGCAGCGTGGCCATGACCTGGGCGACGGTGGCTTCCGAGGTGTCGTCATTGCGCACGACTTCCACCAGCGGGATGACGTCGGCGGGGGTGAAGAAGTGCGTGCCCACGAAGCGGTCGCGGCGCGCGACGGCGCTGGCGATGGCGTTGATGGACAGGCCCGAGGTATTGGTGGCGAACAGCGTGTGCGCCGGGCACAGGGCGTCAAGCTTGGCGAAGATGCCGCGTTTGAGCTCCAGGTTTTCCGGCACGGCTTCGATGACGAGGTCGCAGCTGGCGGCGGCGTCCAGGCTGGGCTCGAAGCGGATGCGGCCGATGGCGGCTTGAACGTTGTCCGGGGCGTAGACGTTCAGTTGGCGCTCGATGGTTTGCAGGGCGCGCGCAAGGGCGCCTTCCATCGGGTCGATCAGGACGATGTCGAGTCCCTTCGAGGCGAATAGCGCGGCGATGCCGCTGCCCATGGCGCCTGCGCCGATGACGGCGAGATTCTTGAGGGGAGTATCCATGATGGTTCGCTCGGTGCTGTCTTGCAGGCTGCTGCGGTTCAGTCGGGCACGCGGGCGAATCAGGGTGAGCTCTGTCTCTTCCTAGGGTGCCTTTCTGTGCGGCGAGGCCAGAAAAATCGTTTTGTTCTATATGCGAACATTTGTGCGTATATAGAATTTCTGGTGGGAATAGTACTAAAAGTCACCGAGGATGGACAAATGGGGATTTTTTGGCGTTCATCTGGTGGACGCCTGAGGGTAGGCAGGGGGGACTTGCCGGGAGGGAAGGCTTCCCCCTGCCGCGCCGGCGTTACCAGCGGTAGGTCGCCGTACCGATCACGCGCCGGGGTTCTCCGTAGAAGCAGCCATAGGTGCAACTGCCGATATAAGTCTTGTCCGCCAGATTGGTGGCATTGAGCGCGAGGCGCCATGGCCCGGTGGTGTAGCTGACCATGGCGTCGAACAGCGTGAACGATGGCACCTCCACGCGAGTCCCATGCGCCATGCCCAGCGTGCTGCCCACATAGCGCACACCCGCGCCAACGCGTAGGCCGGGCAGGCCAAAATCACCGAAACCATAGTCGCCCCAGAGCGAAAACTGGTTGAACGGAACCGAGTCCAGGCGTTTGCCCTGCGCGTCGGGCTGCAAGGGGCTGGCCTTGAGCGTGCGCGCATCGGTATAGGCATAGGCCGCGATCAGGTTGGCATGCCGGCCGATGCGGGTGCGAGCCTCCAGTTCCAGTCCGCGCGAACGCGCCTTGCCGGCCTGAATCTGGTAGGACGTGTCGAAGGGATCGGTCACGGTCACGTTTTTCCGGGTCAGCTGGTACAGCGATGCCGACAGGAGCATGCCTGAGCCGGCAGGTTGATAACGCAGGCCAGCCTCGTATTGTTCGCCGCGGGTGGGTTCGAACCGGTTGCCCTGACGATCCTGGCCGGTCGTCGGTTCGAAGGACTGGCTGTAACTGACGAAGGGGGCCAGGCCATTGTCGGCCAGATAGACCAATCCGGCGCGACCGCTGAAGGCCTGGCTTCTCTCGTCGTCGGCATAACGCTCCTCGGTGAACAGGTTGTGTTCATTGGCAGTTACCCAGTCCTGCCGTCCGCCCAGCAGCACGACCCATTTGTCGGCGATCTTCATCTGGTCCTGGAAATACATGCCCAGGCGTTTGATGTCGACCTTCGTCGACGAGCCGACGTTGGGTGTGGCGGGTCCTAGCGGGCTGCCGTAGACCGGATCATAGAGATCAAGGTTGTCCAGCGCTCGCAGATAGCGTTTGCTTTCATGCCGGGGCGTTGAATAGTCCAGCCCGGCCAGCAAGGTGTGGTCGATGATGCCGGTGCGGGTCTGGTACTGCAATGACGTATCCGCAGACAGCGCCGATGATTTGTCCCGGCGCGGCGAGAAACCGCGGTCTGCGGTCCACCGCTGATCCGGCATCAATTGCCAGATGTCGGTGGAATCGTAGTCGCTCTTTGCGTTCACATAGCGCAGGTTCTGCCGAAGTTTCAATTGGCTGCTGAAGGCGTGTTCAAACAGGTAGCCGATGGAATAGCGTTCCATCTTGAACTGGTCCAGGCCCGGCTCGCCAGTGAAGCGTTCGCGCGGGATGCGGCCGTTGATGTTGGGCAACACCGTGCCTTGCGCGGGCAAGCCATAGGCGTAGGCGGTGCGGTCTTTTTGATACTCGGCCAGCAGCGTCAGCGAGGTCGTGTCGTTCGGTTGCCATTTGACGGCCGGCGCGACGTAGGTCCGGTCATCGGGAATGTGGTCGATGAAAGTGTCGCTATCGCGCTGGAGCGCGGTCAAGCGGTACGACCACGTGCCGTCCTGGCCCAGCGCGCCGCCGAAATCGGCGGCAACCTGCCTGCGTCGAAAGTTCCCCGCTTCCACGTTGATTTCGCGCAGTGGCTCCAGCGTGGGACGCTTGCTGATCGTGTTGATGATGCCGCCCGGAGGCATCGCGCCGAAGAGAACGGAGGAAGCGCCTTTCAGGAATTCGATCCGTTCCAGGCCGTAGGGCTCTTGCCTGCCGTCGTAGATGTTCACGGTGTATAGCGAGCCGTCGCGGTAGTAGCTTCCCTGGTTTGAGCGAAAGCCTCTAAGGAAAAAACTGTCAGTGGTTCTGTCCAGCCCTTCGGCGCGGCTGACGCCTGCCACGTATCCCAGCGCGTCTTGCAAGTTTTGCGCCTTGAGCGTTTCGATTTCCTCCGCACCCACCACCGTGATCGATTGCGGGGTTTCGATGATCGGCGTGTCCGTCTTGGTGCCTGTGGCGCTGATGGTGGCCGCGTAGCCGTGGAAAGGCCCAGTGGCGGTCTCGGCCTGCCCCGTGACGGTCACGGGTTCGAGCAGGGCGGCGTCCTGGGGCGAGGCGGGCGCCGCTTTCAGCGTAAAGCTGCCGTTGGGTTCCGGCGCTGCCCGCAGGCCGTGGCCGCGCAGCAGTTCGGTGAATCCGTCGCGCACGGTGTAGTTGCCCGACAGTCCGCTGCTGCGCTTGCCTTGCAGCAAGCTCGCGTCCATCGTCAGTTCCACCCCCGCCGCGTTGGCGTAGGCGTTGAGCGTCTGGCTGAGCGAGCCGCCTGCGATGGCGTAGCTGCGCTTGGTCTCCACGGCTTGCGCCTGCGCCGCCGGCGCGGCGACGACGGTGGTCAACGCAGTGCTTATCAGCCAGGCCAACCGGGCCGCAGCGGTGCGCTGACGCAACGTGATGCGGGTGGAAGCGGGGCGGGATGCCGGCGCGGCCAGGGAGCGGCCGCGGCGATGGGACGGGTGATGACGGGACATGGTCTTGGGCCTTGCTGCTGGGGTTCAAGGTTGAGGGGTTCACCCTGTATCCCGAACGAGGCGGCCCAAAGGACAATCGCCACCCAAGAAAAGTTGTAACTCGACAGGCGCGGGCAGCCTGGACATGAGGCCCGCTCAGTCCGCCGCCCGCACCGTCACCCAGTAGCGAGTGCGGTAGACCGCCGTCACCGGCAGGCCGCGCGTCAGGTTGTCCAAGGCCCGGTCGGTGTCGCGCAGCGAAAAGACGCCACTGACGCGCAAGTGCGCGACGGCCGGGTCGCAACGCAGCAGCCCGGACCGGTAGCGGGAAAGCTCAGCGATGAAGGCGTCCAGTCGCATGTCGTCAGCCACCAGCACGCCCCGGCTCCAGGCCGCCGCGTTCTCGGACACGGGCTCGGAGGGGCCGACGGCGTACCGCGAGAAGCGCGACCCTCGGCCGGCATCCACGCGGGCGGCGTCCGCCGGCGCGCCGGCAGGCCGTATTTCCACCGCGCCTTCGAACACGGCGACGCGCGAGGCCTCGTCCTCGTCCCGCACGATGAAGCGCGTGCCCAACGCCTGGATGGTGCCATGCCGGGTGTGTACCCGGAACGGCCGGGGAATCGCGGCGGAATCGGGCGCCGTGGCAATGAGGATTTCGCCGGCGTGCAGCGTCACCAGCCGCTCGTCTTGGGTAAACCGCAGGTCGATCGCCGAGCCCGTCGACAAGGTGACATGCGAGCCGTCCGGCAGCGTCAGCGCGCGGATCTCTCCGGTGCCGCTGCGGTAGTCGGAGGCGGCGCGGTGCCAGGCGTCGGTGCCGCGCGTGGCGTAACCGGCCCCCACGGCCAGCGCGCCCAGGCCCAACGCGCGCAAGGCCCGCCGCCGTCCTGCACCCGCGGGCGTGCGCAACGCTTGCCGGGCGACATCGCGCGGCACGCTCCCGAGCTTGCCTTCGATGGCGATCAAGCATTGCCATGCTTGCTCATGGTTCGGATGCCGGGCCCGCCAGCGGGCGCAATCGGCACGGTCTTGCTCGGTGACGTCGTCGGACCAGAGCTGGGCGATCCACTCGGCCGCTTGCCGCATGATGGCGGGGTCGATGGGCTGCGCCGGTATCGGAAGGCGGGTCGAGGCGGTCATCGCGGCCTATCCGCCGGCCGCCGCCACCTGGGCCTGATAGCAGGCCAGCAGCGCGGTCGCGATGTACTTCTTCACGGACGATACCGACACGCCCAGCCGGGCCGCGATCTCGGTGTAGCTCAGCCCGTCCAGCTTGCACAGCAACAAGGCTTCGCGCACCTTGGCAGGCATCCCGTTCAGGATCAGGTCGATCTCGATCAGGGCCTGGACGGTCAGCGCGCGGGTCTCTTCGGAAGGCGCGTGCGCGGGCGGCAGGTGGGCGATGGCGTCCAGGTAGGCGGCTTCGATCTGGCGGCGGCGATAAAGGTCGATGACCAGGCACTTTGCGATCTGCGCCAGATGCTGGCGCGATTGATGCGGTTCCGGGACCCGGCCGCTGTTCAGGATGCGCAGATAGGTGTCGTGCGCCAGATCGGCCGCGTCGAAGGCGTTGCCCAGCTTGCGCCGCAGCCAGCTGCGCAGCCAACCGTGGTGCTCGGCGTACAGGTTTTCGATACCCGGCCGCGGCCCGGCGGATTCGGTGATGGACATGGAGCGCCTCTGGCGCGCGGCAAGGGAAAGGCGCTCGCGCTATAAACTGAGAATAATACTCATTCTATAGCGCGAGCCGTCCTGCCGGCAATGCGGGCGTCAGCCGGAGTTGCGCAGCCCCGCCGCGATGCCGTTGATCGTCAGGTGGATCGCGCGTTGCACGCGTTCGTCGACGTCGGCGTCTGGGTGCTTCTGCGCCGCGCGATGCCGGCGGATCAAGTCGATCTGCAGGTAGTTCAGCGGGTCGATGTAGGCGAAGCGTTCGCGCAGCGAATCTTGCAGGGTGGGGTTGTCGGCCAGCAGTTCGCGTTGGGTCAAGAGCTTCAGCATGGCCAGCGTGCGGGCGTGTTCGGCGCTGATGGCGCCGAAGATGCGCTCGCGCAAGGCGCGCTGCGGGACCAGTTGGGCGTAGCGGGCGGCGATGGCCAGGTCGGACTTGGCCAGCACCATTTCCATGTTGGACAGCAGCGTGCGGAAGGCGGGCCAGTCGCGGGCCATTTCGCGCAGTTGCGCCAGACGGCCGCGGCGCGAGCGCGGGGCGTCGGGGGCGCCGGTTTCCAGGTAGGCCTCGATGGCCGAGCCCATGCCGTACCAGCCGGTCAGCATCAGGCGGCATTGCGCCCACGAGAAGCCCCACGGGATGGCGCGCAGGTCTTCGATGCGCTGGCCCTTCTTGCGCGAGGCGGGGCGCGAGCCGATGTTCAGGCCGGCGATCTCGCTGATGGGCGTGGCGGCAAAGAAATATTCCGCAAAGCGCGGCGTGTCGTAGACCAGGCCGCGGTAGGTGCGCTGCGCCATGTCCGACATGAACGACATGGCCGGGCCGTGGTGCGCCATGTGCGCGTCTTCGGCGCTGGTGGCTTCAGCGCGCGGCGCCAGGCTGGATTCCAGCGTGGCCGCGACCAGCAATTCCAGGTGCCAGCGCCCGACCTCGGCGTCCTTGTACTTGCTTTGGATGACTTCGCCCTGTTCGGTCAGGCGGATCTGCCCGGCGACGGTGCCGGGAGGCTGGGCCAGGATCGCGTCGAAGCTGGAGCCGCCGCCGCGTCCTACCGAGCCGCCGCGGCCGTGGAACAGGCGCAGGCGCACATTGCGGGCGGAGAACACCTCGACGAGCGCGCGTTCGGCCTGGTAGAGCGACCAGTTGGACGTGAGGAAGCCCCCGTCCTTGTTGCTGTCCGAATAGCCCAGCATGACTTCCTGCGCGCCGTTCTGCGCCAGCTTCACGCGCTGGCGGATTTCCGGCAAGTCCAGCCAGGCGGCCATGATCTCGGCGCCGCGCTGCAAGTCGGGGATGGTCTCGAACAGCGGCACGACCATCAGGCCGTCTTCGGCCGCGATGTCCTGGCCAGCCGGCGCGATCAGGCCGGCTTCCTTTTGCAGCACCATCACTTCCAGCAGGTCGCTCAGCGTCTCGGTGTGCGACACGATGGTCTGGCGCACGGCCTGCTTGCCATAGCGGGCGCGGCCGGCGGCCGCCGCCCGCAGCACCGCCAGTTCGCGCGTGGTGTCTTCGCTGTAGGCGATCCAGGGCGACGCGAGCGGTCGCGCTTGCGCCAGCTCGGCGCGCAACAGCGCCACGCGCTCGTCTTCGGTCAGTGCCAGATAGTCCAGCGCCTGGCCGTTGTGCTGCGTGCCGGCGCGGGCGAACAATTCGGCCAGCGCGCGCTCGTGCACGTCCGAGCTCTGGCGCAGGTCGACGGTGGCCAGGTGAAATCCGAAGACCTCCACGGCCTGTTGCAGCCCGGCTAGCCGCAAGCGGCCGATGGGCGCGCCATGGTGGGCAGCCAGCGACGCGGCGATCACGGCCAGGTCGGCGGACAGTTCCTCCGGCGCGCCATACGGGGGGGCTGCGACGGTGCTGCGGCGGGCCAGGTCCTGCCCTGTCAGCCCTTGCGCCGTGGCAGCCAGGCGGGCGTAGACGCCGACCAGCGCGCGGCGGTAGGGCTCGTCGCTGCGGTGCGGGGAGTCGTCGCCGCTGCTGTCGGCCAGCGCCAGCAGTTCCGGGTTGGCCGAGATCAGCAAGGTAGTGATGGACAGTTCCGCGCCCAGCGCATGGACCTCTTGCAGATAGTGTTCGAACAGCACCGTCGCCTGGCGCAGCAGCGCGCGCTCCAAGGTGCCGGCATCTACGTTCGGGTTGCCGTCGCGGTCGCCGCCGATCCAGCTGCCCATGCGCAGGAACGGCTCCAGCGGCGGCGGCGGCGCGGCGAAGGGCTTGGCGGGTTCGCGGTTCAGCAGCTTGGACAGGTCGGCGTACAGGCGCGGGATGACCTGCAGGAAGGTGCTGCGGTAGTACGACAGCGCGTTCTCGATTTCGTCGGACACCGTCAGGCGCGTGTAGCGCAGCATGCGGGTCTGCCACAAGGTGGCGACGCGTCCAAGCAGGGCCGCGTCCAATTGCGCCAGCTCCTCTGGGGTCAGCTGGCCGTCGCGCAATGTCAGCGCCGAGGCGATTTCGCGGTGGACGTCCAGCGTGCTCTTGCGCTGCACTTCGGTGGGATGCGCGGTCAGCACCGGCATCACGCTGGCCTCGGCCAGCAGACGGCGGATGCGGGCGGCGCCCACGCCATGTTTGGCAAGCGTCTGCACGGCGTCGCGCAGGCTGCCGCGCGCGGCGGAGTCGTCGGTCAAGGCGCGGGCCCGCTGGCGGCGGTTCTGGTCGCGGTCTTCGGCGATGTTGGCCAGGTGCAGGAAGTAGCTGAAGGCGCGCGCCACCGAGTTGGGGTCGTTGCCCTGCAGACGCTTGACGCGCTGCTCCAGCAGCTTGCTGTCGGCGTCGATGCCTTCCCGGCGGAATTTCACGGCCGTGCGGCGCAGCGTTTCTATGGTGTCGAAGACGCGCTTGCCTTCGCATTCCTCGATGACCGTTCCTAACAGGCGGCCTAACAGCCGGATATCGTGACGCAAGGGTTCTGCTGAATCGGACTGCGGGCGGATGGCATTCATCGGGCGGGGATCCGTCGGGCGGCTGAAAAGGGAAGAGGAGGCAAACGGGGTGCTGAGAACTACCGGATGGGAAACGCAACCGATTTTACGCAGGCTTGCTTACGCGAGAGGCCTGGGGGCTGCGTTAAAGTTCGCCTATTCCCTTCGTCTTTCCACAAGCCCCCTTTATGCAAAACCATCAACGCCGCGCACTTGTCCTCTTTTCGGGCGGCCAGGACTCCACGACTTGCCTGGCCTGGGCGCTGGACCGCTATGCCCATGTGGAAACGGTGGCGTTCGATTACGGCCAGCGGCACCGCATTGAACTGGATGCCCGCTTGAACGTGCTGCGCGACATCCGCGCGCGCTTCCCGCAATGGGCGGCGCGGTTGGGCGAAGACCACCTGCTGGACCTGAAGGTGCTGGGCCAGGTGGGCGATACCGCCATGACGAGCGACCGCGCCATCGAGATGCAGGCTAACGGCTTGCCGAATACCTTCGTGCCCGGCCGCAATCTGCTTTTCCTGACGCTGGCCGCTGCGCTGGGCTACCGCCGCCAACTGGACGTGCTGGTCGGCGGCATGTGCGAAACCGACTTCTCGGGCTATCCCGACTGCCGCGATGACACGATCAAGGCGCAGCAGGTGGCGCTGGGCCTGGGCCTGGGCAGCCGCGTCACCATCGAGACCCCGCTCATGTGGATCGACAAGTCCGAGACCTGGGCGCTTGCCCAGACGCTGGGCGGCGACGCGCTGGTTGAAACCATCGTCGAGGAAAGCCACACCTGCTACCTGGGCGAACGCGGCGCGCGTCACGGCTGGGGCTACGGCTGCGGCACCTGCCCGGCCTGCAAGCTGCGCCGGGCAGGTTGGGAAAAGTGGACCGCCGCCCAGGCCTGATGCCGACTGGAATTCCGCGCCTTATCGGGATGACGCGTATCGCAATATTTCGCAGATCGCTGAGGTTTATTTTGATATCTTGAATTTTTCTCATAGAAATATGAAAAATATTCAATAAAAATTGACTTAAAGTCGCCCTTTCCGTATTCAGCCCCCTTTTTTTGCGACTCTGTTCCAGGTATGGAAATGCATCCACACATTTCGATACCGTTCGATGGAACGGCATTATTAATCAGGGCTTAATCAATATGAATCGGTCGCGGATTATTCTCGTTTTTGACAACGAATTTGCAAAACGGGGCATTTCCAATTCCCTCGAGCAAATCGGTTTTATTCTGAACCCCGTCTCCCTGCTGGATGCCTCTCCGAATCGCCTGTCCGGCGAGATCCTGGTGCACTTGTGCCTGCCGCGGGACCTGGACATCACCATCGGGCAGTTGCGGGCCAATTTCCTGAACTCCACGATCATCGCAATACGCGACATCGAAAGCCCCACCGTGCGGATCAATGCGCTGCTGGCCGGGGCGGATAGTTGCTACGGCACCAACATCAGCTATAGCGAAGTCGCCGCCGCTATCCAGTCTGCGCAGCGCAAGCTCACGCTTACCTATGCGCCGGCCGGCCAAGCGGCGCGCCGGACGGAGCCCCCCGCCGGGCAAGCCGTGGCAAGTCCCGCGGCCGAGGAAAAAGCCTGGCGGCTTGTCGACAATGAATGGACGCTGACCTCGCCGGCAGGCGTTGGCGTCAGCTTGACGCCGATGGAAAGGACGATCATGAAAACCATGATCGGGCACCCTGAAAAAATGGTGGGGCGAGGCGACTTCGCGATCGAAAGCGAGGACGTCGCGGGCAATGGCCGGTCGCTGGATTTGATCGTCAGCCGGCTCAAGCGCAAGGGCAATGTCGCAGGCGCATCCATCCCCATACGCAGCATGCGGGGCAAAGGGTACTCGTTCTCGGCCGAACTGCGCGTGGACGGCGCGAGGCAGCAGGCATCCCCGCCCGCCATCATCCGGCCACCCCTCCGCGAGCCTGAAGATCCTGAGTATCCACTGCTGACGGCGATCCAGGACGAGCGGCTGCAATTCCTTTATCAGCCTATCGTCTTGGCGCACACGCAGGAGATCGCCGGCGCAGAAGCGACGCTCGCGTGGAAGGATGCCAGCGGGATGGGCGCGGACGTCGAAGGCTTGCTGCGGGACGCCTGCCGGTCAGCGGCCGCGCGCGAACTGGTGGGCTGGGGACTTCGGACAATTTCTGCCGACCAGGCCCGTTGGCGGCAGATCGGCACCGGCCTTGGCACCGTCGTCAACATCAATGTCTCTCCCCAGAGCTTCGTTCGCCGGGACGTCGTGGAGGCGATTCTGCTTGGGGTGTTCTCTCATGGCCTTTCACCGCGGGATCTTCGCCTGGAAATCACCGAAGAGACCACGTCCCAGGTCGACTCGGCCGACATGCGCGCTGTCCTGGGAGAGTTCACGAGCCTGGGGGTCCAGGTCTGGCTGGACGATTTCGGCAAGGGCTACAACAACCTGGAATGGCTATCGACGCTGCCCCTGTCTGGCTTGAAGCTGGAGAAATCCATAGTCTGGAATGCCGCGCGTCATTCGGATTCCCATAAGGTGTTGCGCTCCATCTGCCAATTGGCGAAAGACCTGGGCATCACGACCGTGGCTGACGGCATCGAAACCGCTGCGCACCGTCAGGCCGCGCTGGATGCCGAGTGTGAATTGATGCAGGGCTTGCTGTTCTTCAAACCCGCCTCCGGCGAGGAGTTCGCCCGCGCATTGGCCGGGCAGCGGGCGCACCACGCCGCAGTCATGCCCGAACCCGGGCGATAAAGCGCCACCGGAGCGCGAATGCCGCCGCCAGAATGGCCGCGGCCAATCCCGCAGACATCCCCATCGCGGCCTGCGCGCTGCACCGCTCAATCACATAGGCATAGGCCACCGGCGCCGTGGCCGTCAGCAGGAAGCTGGGGATCAGCAGGGCGCCGACCAGCGCGCCATAGCTGCGGAAATCGAACAGGGCCAGCGGCAGCGTGCCGCGGGTGATCGTCATCAGGCCGTTGCAGGCGCCATAGAGCAGGGCGTAGGCGGCGGTGGCGTAGAGGTTGCCCCGGGACAGCAAGGCCAGCAGAAAGCAAAGCGGGAACAGGCCGCTGACGGCCAGCGTAAGCGTCAGCGGGTGCAACCTCGACCCCAGGGCCACGTCGGCCACGCGGGCGGCGAATTGGCCGACGCCCCACAGGGCCGCCACACTCACGGCAGCGGCGGTAGCCAGGCCCAGGCCCGACAGCAACGAGATCAGGTGGGCGGCGTTGCCGGCGGCCAGGAAGTTGGTCAGCATCGCAATGACCGCGTACAGCGTACCGGCCAGGCGGCGTTCATGGGCGGTGCGTGTCAGGCCCGCGGCGTGTTTGCTGGCGGCGGTGGCGGGGGCGGCGTACCGCTTGCGCGGCATCGCCAGATACAGCGGCAGCGTGGCCAGGGCGAACGCGGCATAGACGAGGACGGCGCCGCGCCATCCCAGCCAGGCGGACAGCGCATGGCCGACGGGCCACATCACGGTCGAGGCCAGGCCGCCGAACAGCGTGATCTGCGACATGGGGCGGCGCGCGGTGGGCCCGGCCGCGCGGGCCAGCGACGCGAAGGCCGCGTCGTACAGGCACAGGCGCATCCCGATGCCCAGCAGCACCCATGCCACGAAATACGCGGCAACGGCGTGGGAGGCAGCCAGCAAGGCGCAACCGGCCGCGGCGACGACCGCGCCGACAGGCATGACCCGATGTCCGCCCCAGCGGTCCACCGCCATGCCGGCCAGCGGCGATACCAGCGCCATCGTCACGATGGCGGCGGAGAAGCCGCCGTAGACGGTGGCGGCGTTCCAGCCCAGATCGGCCGCCATGGCCGGACCCAGGGCGCCGATCAGATAGAACGTCACGCCCCAGCCGACCAGCTGGGTCAGGCCCAGGCAGACGATGGCGCGCGGCGGGATCACGGCCGCTGCGGCGGCGTGGCGTCGCCTTCGCCCAAGGCGCGCTGCATCAGTACGGTGTCGCGCCATTCGCCATGCTTGTGCCCGACGGACCGCAGGGTCCCCACCGGGTGGAACCCCTGGCTGGCGTGCAGGGCGAGGGACGCGGCATTGCGGCTGTCGCCCACGACGGCCAGCATCTGGCGCCAGCCGGCGGCGGTGCAGCGTTCGATCAGCGCGGCAAGCAGCTTGCCGCCGATGCCCAGGCCGGCGCGGCCGGCTTTCACGTACACCGAATCCTCGACCGTATGGCGATAGGCCGGGCGCGGGCGGTAAGGGGTGACGTAGGCGTAGCCCACCACTTCACCATTGATCTCGGCCACCAGGTAGGGCATTTCCTTTTCCAGCACGCTGCCGCGGCGTTGGCGCATCTCGGCGATGGAGGGCGGTTCCAGTTCGAACGAGGCGGTGCCGTGTTCGACGTGGTGGGCGTACAGGGTCTTGATGGCGGGCAGGTCCGCGTCCGCGCTGTCGCGGATCAGGACGGTGGGCAGGGTGGGCGACATGAAAGGACGGGTGGTTCGGTGACGGGGAAAAGCCAGCCGCCAGTGTCGCGCAACGTCATGCATTAATAAAGCTTTGGATTATTATGGTTTTCATAAGTAAAACTTTGGATTCATCAGATGCGTGGCTTGAACCTTGACCATCTGCGCACGTTTGCCCAGGTGGTCGAACTAGGCAGTTTTTCCGCGGCCGCAGAGCGCGGAGGCGTGACCCAACCTGCCGTCAGCCTGCAGATCCGCCAGCTGGAGCGGCGCTTCGGCGTCAAGCTGGTCGAGCGCATCGGCCGCCGCGCCGGCCCGACCGCCGCGGGGCTGGAACTGCTGACCCACATCCACGTCATCGATGCCGCGCTGGCGCAGGCCGAGCAGGCCATGTCCGCCCATGCGTCCCAGGTCTCCGGGCGGATCCGGCTGGGCACGGGCGCCACCGCGTGCACGTATCTGCTGCCTTCCGTGCTGGCCGACCTGCGCCGCCGCTTTCCCGCGCTGGATATCGTGGCCAGTACCGGCAACACGTCGGACATGCTGCGCGGGCTGGAGAACAACACGCTGGACATGGCCTTGGTCACCTTGCCCGCGCCGGGCCGCATGTTCCAGGTCAATCCGGTGATGGAAGACGAGTTCGTGGCGATCTTTCCCGCCCAAGAGTCTGGCGCGATCCCCGATGTCGTGACGCCCCAGTCGCTGGCGGGGCTGCCGCTGGTGCTGTTCGAACCCGGTGCGCGCACGCGCCGGCTGGTGGACGACTGGTTCGAGGCGGCAGGGGTGGCGGCCAAGCCCGTCATGGAATTGGGCAGCACGGAGGCCATGAAGGAAATCGTGGCGGCGGGCCTGGGCTGCGCGGTGTTGCCCAAGCTTGCCGTGTCGGGCGCGGGCCAGCGCGCTGCGCTGGCCGTGCGTTCGCTGACGCCGCGCCTGTCGCGCGACCTGGCCATCGTGCTTCGCCGCGACAAGCCGCTTAGCCGGGGGTTGCGCCACCTGCAGGAGGCGCTGCTGGCGTTGCATGCGTGAACGCGTAGGGGTGGAACACATCCACCGGAAGCTGGTTGCACTGCTGGACGCATTCGCGCACGGCGGCCATGTCCGAGAAGTCCAGGCCGCTGTGCACGCCATGCAGGTCCAGGTTCATGGCCAAGGTCACCAGGTCCACATTGCCCGTGCGTTCACCGTTGCCGAACAGGCAGCCTTCCACCCGGTCGGCGCCGGCCAGCACCGCCAGTTCGGCCGAGGCGACGGCGGTGCCGCGGTCATTGTGCGGATGCACGCTCAGCACGATGCTGTCGCGGCGTGCCAGATGGCGGTGCATCCATTCGATCTGGTCGGCATATACGTTGGCCGTCGTGCACTCCACCGTGGACGGCAGGTTGACGATCATCTTGCGGTCGGGCGTGGGACCCCAGATGGCGCAGACCGCATCGCAGACCTCCAGTGAGAAATCCAGCTCGGCCAGGCTGAACGTTTCCGGCGAGTACTCGTAAATCCATTCCGTCTCGGGGCGGGCGTTGGCCAGCGCCCGGATCTGGCGGGTGCCGGCCAGGGCGATCTCCTTGACCTCGGCGCGCGTCATGCCGAAGACGATGCGCCGCCATTGCGGCGCGATGGGCGCATACAGGTGCACGATGGCGCGCGGCGCGCCGCGCAACGATTCAAAGGTGCGTTCGATCAGGTCCGGGCGCGACTGCGTCAGCACTTCGATCGTCACGTCTTGCGGTATGCGGCGCTCTTCGATCAGCTTGCGCACGAAGTTGAAGTCGGTATCCGACGCCGAGGGGAACGCCACTTCGATTTCCTTGACGCCTACCGCCACCAGTTGCTCGAACATGCGCAGTTTGCGCGCGCCGTCCATGGGTTCGATCAGCGCCTGATTGCCGTCGCGCATGTCGGTGCTCATCCAGACAGGCGGCGCCAGCAGGCGGCGCGAGGGCCAGGTGCGTTCCGCGTAATCGCGGGTGAAGGGTTGGGTGGGACGGTACTTGTGCTGGGGTTGTTCAAGCATGGAAACCTCCGGCCGCGAGCGGGCGCCGCGGCATCAGAACGCCGTGGCCGCATCGCGCGGCGACGGCAAAGCAATCGGGGAGGTGGCTTCAGGGCCCGTCAGCGGGCCCCGGGCTGCCGGGCGGCCACGGGGCGCATGGCCCGGCAACCGCGCGCTAGTCGCAGGGGTAGGACGGTTGCGGCGTTCGCGCAGCCAAGCCCGGCGGCCGCAAGTGCGGCGCGGGTGGCGGAGAGGGCGAACGGCAAGGGCATGGGGGTGTGAGCGGATTCAGCAGGGATTCGGGGATGGTAGGTACACTGGAAAAGACCGTCTAACGCTATCAAGACATCGATCGTCGCAAAATGGACATCCTCTCGCCTCCTTCCGCCGGCAAATCGCGCTCTCCCGCCGACCTGGACCTGTTCCCGTACGAGTCGTCGCAGCGCCCGGTCGCGGGGCTGGCGGTGGATTACGAGGACGGCCACCGCGTGCGGCGGCACCGGCACCGCCGGGGGCAGTTGCTCTATGCGATCTCCGGCGTGATGGTGGTGGATACCGATGCCGGCATCTGGATCGTGCCGCCCACGCGCGGCGTCTGGGTGCCGGCCTGGGTGCCGCACGGCATCCGCATGAGCGGCGAACCCCGCATGCGCACCGTGTTCGTCGAGCCGGGAGCCGCGGCGCATCTGCCCGAACAATGCTGCGTGCTGTCCATTTCGCCCCTGTTGCGCGAATTGATGGTGGCCGCTGCCGAGGTGCCGCTGGATTGGGCGCCCGACACGCGCGACGGCCGGCTGATGATGCTGCTGCTGGACGAACTGCGCCAGGAACCTGTGCTGCCGCTGCACTTGCCGCAACCTTCCGAGCCGCGGCTGGCCCGCATCTGCCGCGCCATCGTGCGCCATCCCGAGCGCCAGGCCGGGGCGGCGGACTGGGCGCGGGAATTGGGGGTGGACCCCAAGACGGTGCACCGCCTGTTTCTGCGCCACACGGGCATGACCTTCGGGCGCTGGCGCCAGCAGGCGCGTCTGCTGGCCGCCATGGAACGGCTGGCGCGCGGCGCGCGCGTGCTGGACGTGGCGCTGGACCTGGGCTACGACAGCCCCAGCGCGTTTGCAGCGATGTTCCGGCGCGCCGTGGGCGAGTCGCCCAGCGCGTTTGCGGCCCGGGGCGGCGCGTCCGCCTGATGGCCACGAAGCGTCCCAGGCGCGGCTCCCGGGCAGCACCGCCCGGAACCAGCGTATTATTTACCGTTTTGCCGCCACGCTAACAGCACTCGAGACAAATCATGCCGCACTACCGTTCCCGCACATCGACCCACGGCCGCAACATGGCCGGCGCCCGCGCCCTGTGGCGCGCCACCGGCATGAAGGACGGCGATTTCGGCAAGCCGATCATCGCGGTAGTGAACTCGTTCACGCAGTTCGTGCCGGGCCACGTGCACCTGCGCGACCTGGGCGCGCTGGTCGCCAAAGAGATCGAAGCCGCGGGCGGCGTCGCCAAGGAATTCAACACGATCGCCGTCGATGACGGCATCGCCATGGGCCACGGCGGCATGCTGTATTCGCTGCCGTCGCGCGAACTGATCGCCGACTCGGTGGAGTACATGGTGAACGCGCATTGCGCCGACGCCATGGTCTGCATCTCGAACTGCGACAAGATCACCCCTGGGATGCTGATGGCCGCGATGCGCCTGAACATCCCGGTCGTGTTCGTGTCCGGCGGCCCGATGGAAGCGGGCAAGGTCAAGTCGCCGACCGACGGCAAGGTGATCGCCAAGATCGACCTGATCGACGCCATGATCAAGGCGGCCGACCCGAAGGTGTCGGACGCGGAAGTGGCCGAAGTGGAACGCAGCGCATGCCCGACGTGCGGCTCCTGTTCCGGCATGTTCACCGCCAACTCGATGAACTGTCTGACTGAAGCCATCGGCCTGGCGTTGCCGGGCAACGGCACGATCGTGGCCACGCACGCGTGGCGCAAGGGATTGTTCGAGCAAGCCGGCCGCCTGGTCGTGGACCTGTGCCGCCGCTACTACGTGGAAGAAGACGAATCGGTCCTGCCGCGCAGCATCGCGACGAAGAGCGCTTTCCAGAACGCGATGGCGCTGGACGTGGCGATGGGCGGTTCGACCAATACCGTGCTGCACCTGCTGGCCGCGGCGCAGGAAGCGGGCGTGGATTTCACCATGGCCGACATCGACCGCATTTCGCGCAAGGTGCCCTGCCTGTGCAAGGCGGCGCCCGCCACCGACAAGTACCACATCGAAGACGTGCACCGCGCAGGCGGCATCCTGGGCATCCTGGGTGAACTGGCGCGCGCCGACCTGCTGGACCTGTCCTGCGGCAACGTGCACAGCGGCACGCTGGGCAATGCGATCCAGAAGTGGGACGTGGCGGGCGAGGCCGGCGAAGACGCGCAGAAGTTCTACCGCGCGGCGCCTGGCGGCATCCCGACGACGGTAGCTTTTAGCCAGGACGCGACGTTCCTGACCCTGGATACGGACCGCAAGACCGGCTGCATCCGCAGCAAGGAAAACGCCTACTCGAAGGACGGTGGCCTGGCTGTGCTGTACGGCAATCTGGCCGAGAAGGGTTGCATTGTGAAGACGGCCGGCGTGGACGAGTCGCAATGGGTCTTTACGGGCCGTGCGCGCGTGTTCGAAAGCCAGGACGACGCGGTGGAAGGCATCCTGGGCGACAAGATCGTGGCGGGCGACGTGGTGGTGATCCGCTACGAAGGCCCGAAGGGCGGTCCGGGCATGCAAGAGATGCTGTATCCGACGTCGTACCTGAAGTCCAAGGGCTTGGGCAAGACGTGCGCGCTGTTCACGGACGGTCGTTTTTCGGGCGGTTCGTCGGGTCTGGTGATCGGGCATGCGTCGCCGGAAGCGGCCGAAGGCGGCACGATCGGCCTGGTGGAAGAAGGCGATGTGATCGAGATCGATATCCCGAAGCGCAAGATGCACCTGGCCGTGTCCGACGAAGAACTGGCGCGTCGCCGCGCGGCGATGGATGCGCGCGCGGACGGCTGGGAGCCGGTGGGTCGCGAGCGGGTCGTGTCGTTGGCGTTGCAGGCTTATGCCGCGTTGGCGACGTCGGCGGATCGCGGCGCGGTTCGGGATTTGTCGCAGCTGAAGCAGAAGGGCAAGCGGTGATTGCCTGATTGCTTGGAGTGTGAAAAAGGCGACGCTTTTGGCGTCGCTTTTTTTTGTGTTGCTGGGGCGTAGTTGGCGGCTGGCGGCCGGCGGCTTCGTAGGTCGCCCGTCGGCGGGGTCGGGCTGATGGCGCGCGCCCACGATTGCGGTCCGGAGCCTTCGCTCCGGACTACCCCGTTGTCATCTTCGTTGCGGCCTATGGCCGCTGCCTTCAGATTCCCTCGGGCGCATCAAGGTTGCGCGCCATCAGCCCGACCCCGCCGACGGGCTGGAGCTGTCTTGGCTCGATGCGCTGCTGGATCCCTGTTTACTGACGAGATTTGCGACGCCCGCCTCAAGCGGCCGCGCGGGCGGCCGCATTCGGCCTACGCATCCGCGGGGCGTCGTGCGGTGGTCGCTTGCGCGCGGGTGGGGGAGTGTTTTTCGCGTTGCGCGCTACGCGGCATCGCCGCCCGCAAGATACTGTGGAAGCTCCCAAAGGCCGCCCGCGCGGCCGGCCGGGGGCAAGCCCCGCAAGATCTTCCATTACCCCCGACTCGGGGCTAGAACCCTAAGAACACAGACCGTCTCGGGTGACGCCAGATTGCACACGTTGGAGCACGACGCGGTGAGGCCCTGGGGTGCGTGGGGAGTCGATCAGCCCGAGGGAATCTGAAGGGAAGGCCGTAGGCCTGGACGAAGATGACGAAGGGGAAGTCCGGAGCGAAGGCTCCGGACCGCAATCGTTGACCCGCGCATCCCAGGGCCTCACCGCGTCGTGCGTCTCAAGAACCATCACCCCGCCCACCACAAGAAAACCCCGATAAAATTCCTGGACCCTGCCTGGAGCTCCCATGTCCCTGAATTCCGAAGCGCTGCGCCTGTTCCTGGGCGTCGTCGATGCCGGCTCCATGAGCGCGGCGGCAGAAATGCTCGGACAGACCGCATCAGGCGTCAGCCGGGGCCTGTCGCGGCTTGAAGACGAGCTGGGCGTCATTCTCTTGAACCGGACAACCCGGCGGATGGAATTGACCGAAGAAGGCGCTCATTTTCTTCCCAAGGCGCGGCAGATCGTGGCGGCGCTGGAAGAGGCCGAGGAATGCATGCGGATGGTGCATCAGCGGCCGGCGGGGCGTTTGCGGGTGGATGCCGCGGTGCCGGTGATGTTGCATTGCGTGGTCCCGCACGTGGGCGATTTCCGGCGCGAGTATCCCGAGATCATGCTGGAACTCACCAGCAATGATCGTATTGTGGACCTGATGGAGCATCGCACCGATATTGCGATCCGCATGGGGCCGTTGACGGACTCGACCTTGCACGCGCGGCCGTTGCGGCCGGCGCCGCGGTGGATGATGGCCAGTCCCGAGTACATCGCGCGGCGCGGGGCGCCGGAGACGGTGGAGGACTTGGCGGAGCATGAGGTGTTGGGGTTCACGCATCCCGAGAGCCTGAACGTGTGGCCGCTCAAGCATGCGGGCGGATCCAGTTATCTGGCGACGCCGACGCTCGCGACCTCCAGCGGCGAGACGCAGCGGCAGCTGGCGCTGCGCGGCGTGGGGATCGCGTGCCTGTCGGACTTCGTGGTGCGCGAAGACATCGCGGCGGGGCGGCTGGTGAAGGTGATGGAAAGCGTGTACAGCGACTATCTACAGCCGATGCATGCGGTGTATCACCGCAACACGCAGTTGTCGCGGCGCATTGCCTGCTTCCTGGATTTCTTTGCCGGGCGCGTGTAGGGCGATGGGTTGCGATGCGCAACCCATCTTGGCGCGCTAGGCGTGCAACGTTCGTCCAAACGCCGACAACACCGATTCATGCAGTGTTTCCGACAAGGTCGGGTGCGCGAACACGGTGTGCATCAGGTCCTCTTCGGTTGCTTCCAGCGACGCCGCCACCCCGTAGCCCGTGATCAGCTCGGACGCTTCCGGATGGATGATGTGCGCGCCCAGCAGTTCCCCGGACTTGGCGTCGAACACCGTCTTCACCAGGCCCTGGTCTTCGCCCATCGCGATCGCCTTGCCGTTGCCGGCGAAGGTGAACTTGCCGACGCGGATCTCGCCGCCGGACTGTTTGGCGTGTTCGCGGGCGCGGGCCTCGGTCATGCCGATGCTGGCGACTTGCGGGTAGGAGTACGTGCAGGCCGGGATGCGCAGCGGGTCTAGGGCGTGGGTGGGCAGGCCCGCGATGGCTTCGACGCACAGCACGGCTTCGTGGCTGGCCTTGTGGGCAAGCCACGGGGCGCCGGCCACGTCGCCGATGGCGTAGACGCCCGGTTCGCCGGTGCGGCATTGGGCGTCGGTGACGATGTGGGTCTTTTCGACGATGACGCGGGTCTTCTCCAGGCCCAGGTTCTCGACGTTGCCGACGATGCCGGCGGCGACGATGACGCGGTCCACTTCAACATCTGTCTTCTTGCCTTGCTGCGCCAGCGTCACCTTGACGCCTGTTGCCGTGGGCGAGGACGCCGTGACGGCGCATTGCGTCAGGACGCGGATGCCTTGCTTTTCGAACGCCTTGCGCGCCAATTGCGAGATCTCGACGTCTTCTTGCGGCAGGATTTCCGGCGTCATGTCGATCAGGGTGACGTCGGCGCCGATGGCGCGGTAGAAGCTGGCGAACTCCGCGCCGATCGCGCCGGCGCCGACCACCAGCAGCGACTTCGGGATCTCAGTCGGCGCCAGGGCCTGGCGGTAGGCCCAGATGCGTTCGCCCACCGGCAGCGCCGGCAGTTCGCGGGCGCGCGCGCCGGTGGCCAGGATGATGTGCTTGGCCGACAGCGTGGCGCCGATGTCCAGCGCAAGCCGGCCCGACCCCGCCAGCGTGGCGCTGGCGGCGAACACGGTGACACCGTTTTTCTTCATCAGGTGGGCCACGCCCTGGCCCAGGCGGCCCGCGACTTTGCGGGACCGGGCCACCATTGCCGCCAGATCGGGCCGGGCATCGCCCGCGCCCGTCACGCCGTAGTGCGCGGCTTCGCGGCAGGCGCGCAATACGGTGGCGCTATGCAGCAGCGCCTTGGTGGGAATGCAGCCCCAGTTCAGGCAGATGCCGCCCAGTTCGGCGCGCTCTACCAGCGCAACCGACATGCCCAGCTGAGCGCCGCGGATGGCGGCGACGTAGCCGCCGGGGCCGCCGCCGACGACGATAAGGTCAAACACGGTCTTCGTCATCGTCGGGCTCACAGCAGGATGCGCACGGGGTTTTCGATCAGCGTGCGCAACGCAGCCAGCCAGCGCGCGCCGACGGCGCCGTCGACTGCGCGATGGTCCGCCGACAGCGTCACGGTCATGACGGTGGCGGCGACGAGTTCGCCGGCCTCATTCACAACCGGGCGGCGTTCGGCCGCGCCCACGGCCAGGATGGCGGCCTGGGGCGGATTGATGATGGCGGCGAACTGACTGATGCCGTACATGCCCAGGTTGCTGACCGTCAGCGAGCCGCCAGTGAATTCTTCGGGCTTCAATCGGTTGATCTTGGCGCGTCCGGCCAGCTCGACGATTTCGCCCGCGATGGCGGAAAGCGGCTTCACGTCCGCGTCGCGCACGATGGGCGTGACCAGGCCGCCGTCGGTCGCGACCGCTACCGAAATGTCGGCGCCGGCGTGGTATTCGATGGCGTCTTCGTGCCAGCTGACGTTCACTTCCGGCACTTCGCGCAGCGCCAGCGCCGCGGCGCGCACGATGAAGTCGTTCACCGACAGCTTCACCGCGCCACCTTGATTGGCTTGCGCACGCAGGGCCAGCAGCGCATCCATGCGGCAATCCACCGACAGGTAAAAATGCGGCACGTTCTGCTTGCTTTCGGTCAGGCGGCGGGCGATGGCGCGGCGCATGCCGGTGTGCGGCACGCGGCGGGCGGCGGGGCGGCCGGCCGACGGCGCGGCAGCAACCGGCGCGCGGTCGCGCGCGGCTTCGACGTCGCGACGCACGATGCGGCCGTGCGGGCCGGTGCCCGTCACGCCCAGCAGGTCCACATGCCATTGCGCGGCCAGCCGGCGCGCCAGCGG
>NZ_DBHKZA010000003.1:37209-48978 GCF_057314935.1 Achromobacter sp. | reverse complement strand
CTGCCGCGGGTTCGGCAGCGGCGGCCGGCGCGGCCGTCGCCGCCCCGCCGTGTTCGGCCAGCGCGCGGTCGATTGCCGAGGCGTCGTCGCCGTCGGCCAGCAGCACGCCGATCACGGTATTGATCGGCACCGACGCGGCGCCGGCCTGGACCACGATGCGGCCTAGCACGCCGGCGTGTTCGGCGTTGATCTCGACGATGGCCTTTTCGGTTTCGATTTCCGCCAGCGCATCGCCGACGGCGACCTTGTCGCCTTCTTGCTTGAGCCACTGGTGCAGGTTGCCGCCCGACGTGTCGGCGGCAACGGAGGGGAGCTTGATAAGGTGTGCCACGTTGTTCGTCCTAGTTTGCGGCGGCGGCCAGATCGGGCCGATAGGCGGCGGGGTCGTCGTATTCGACCAGTTCCAGCACATTGCCTTCCGGGTCGCGGAAGAACGCCAGCCAGGTGCCGGGGCGCACTTCCATGGGCGCCGGCGCGCTGTCGAACACCACGCCCCGGGATTCCAGGCTGCGCACCACGCCTGCCAGATCGCGCACGATGAAGGTCAGGTAGGTGGCGCCCTGGCGGTCCAGGATCGCCGTGCCGCGCACGGCGGACTCGGGGGCGACGCTGGGCTGCAGCAGCTTGATGCGTTCGCCGTAGGACGTCTGCAGGCGCGCCACGTCGTAGCCGTGCACGGTCAGTCCCGTGGCACGCGCTTTGTCGGCAGGCACGCTGACGCGGTTGACGAGCGTCAGGCCGACGACGTCCGTGTAGAACGCCAGCAGCGTGTCCAGGTCATTGCAGCAGATGCCGACTTCCATCGGCACGGTCATTTGCAGGGTGCTCATGCCTGTTCTCCCAGGTCGGCCAGCACGTCGGCCAGGCCAGCCAGCACTTCCTCGGTGTCCGCGAACGCCGCGCGTTCCAGCACCTTCGAGATGCTGGGCGAGGCTTCGCCGCCCGTCACGCGCTTGATCGGCTGGTCCAGCCAATCGAAATAGCGGCGCTGGATCTCGTCGGACAGCATGGCGCCGTAGGACGTGCCGCGCGCGCCTTGCTCCACGATCAGCACGTTGTTGGTCTTCTGGATGCTGGCGCCGATGGTGTCCCAGTCCAGGCCGGCGCGGTCCAGCGTGCGCAAGTCGATCACTTCGGCGTCCACGCCCGCTTCTTCAGCGGCCTTGAGCGCGCGGCTGACCATCGACAGGTAGGTCAGGATGGTGACCTTGCCGCCCGCGCGGCGCACACGCGCGCGGCCGAAGGGGATGGCGTAGTCCAGGTCGCCCGCGGGCACGTCGCCCGACGAGGCGTACAGGTCGACGTGTTCGATGACCAGCACGGGGTCCTTGGAGGCCAGCGCGGTGTTCATCAAGCCCACGTACTCGAACGGCGTGGACGGCGCCACGATGCGCCAGCCGGGCGCGGTGGCGAAGATGCCGGCCGGATCCATCGAGTGCTGCGAGCCGTAGCCCGTGCCCATCGCGACCTTGGTGCGCAGCACGAACGGCACGTCGATGTCGCCGCCGAACATGTGGCGGGCCTTGCCGATCTGGTTGAAGATCTGGTCGGCCGCGACCCACATGAAATCGGGGTACATGAATTCGACGACGGGCTTGTAGCGGCCGTCCATCGCCAGGCCGCCGCCCAGGCCGGCGAAGGCGTTTTCGGAAATCGGAGTACCCAGCACGCGGTCGGGGTACTTGTCCTTCAGGCCGCGCGTGGCGCCATTGGTGCCGCCCTTCAGGCGGTGCACGTCTTCGCCCAGCACGACCACGCCGCCATCGGTTTCCATGCGGCGGTCCAGCACGTCGGCGACGGCGTCGACGAACTTGCGCTCGACCTTGTCGCCGGCGTAGTCAGCCACGTCCTGGTAGCGCAGGCCGGCCAATTCGGCGCCATCGCTGCGCAGGCCCACGTCGCGGAAGTCGGGGCTGGGCCACAGGTCGGCGCGCACGCGGCGCTTGCCGCCTTCAGCGGCTTCGGTCAGACGGCCGCAGACGTCTTTCATGACGTCCTTGCAGCGCTGGCGCAGCGCGTCCACTTCCGCTTGCGTGATCAGCGCGCGGCCGATCATCTCGGAAGCGATCTTGTCCAGCGGATCGCGGCGGCGCCATTGCGCCTCTTCGTCTTTCGTGCGGTAGCCGAAGGCGCTGCCGGGGAAGGGGCCGTTCTGGTGGAAGAAGCGGTACACGTCGACTTCCACGATGGTCGGGCCGTTGCCCGCGCGCATGTGCGCCACGGCTTCCGACATGGCCAGATGCACGGCCAGCGGATCCATGCCGTCGACTTTCCACGACGGGATGTTGAACGCCAGGCCGCGCGCCGACAGGCGCGGTTCTGCGGTGGATTCTTCCACCGTGGTTGACACGGCGTAGCGGTTGTTCTCGATGAAGAAGCACAGCGGCGTCTTCCACGCGGCGGTCAGGTTCATCGTTTCCAGCACGGAACCGATGTTCACCGCGCCGTCGCCGAAGTAGGTCACCGCCACGCGGTCGGTGCCGGCGTGCTTGTGCGCCCAGCCAGCGCCGGCGGCAAGCGGCACGCCGCCGCCCACGATGGCGTTGGTGCCCAGCGCACCCGCTTCCAGCCAGCGCAAGTGCATGCTGCCCCCACGGCCGCGGCAATAACCCTGGGCCAGGCCCATGATCTCGGCCAGCGTCTTCTGCAGGACCTCGTCGATGGCGGGCGTGAGCGGGTTGCGCGGATCCAGGCCCAGCGGCGCGACGTGCTGCAGCGCCTTGGCCAGGAACTGGTGGTGGCCGCGGTGCGACCCGTTGATCTGGTCGCCGGCGCCCAAGGCCAGCACCGAACCGACGGCGCCGCCTTCCTGGCCCACGGACGAGTGCGCGGGGCCGTGCACCAGGCCTTCGGCGGCCAGGTCCAGCACGGCCTCTTCAAAGGCTCGGATCCAGTGCAGCTGGGTGAGCATGGTGCCCAGCAGGGCGGGGTCCGCCTGCTGCCAATCCTTTGCCTCGACCGTCAGTTGCCGCCAGGGCGCTTGGGGCTCAAGCGGTTGGTAGGTGGCCATGAGTGAATCTCCAGAATGTTTTTAAGCGTCGGTGCGGTTAGAGGTAGCTGTAGCGGCTCCAGCCGCCGTCGGCCACCAGGGTGTGTCCGGTGATGTAGGCGGCCTGGCGCGACGCCAGGAAGACCGCCAGATCGGCCATTTCGGCCGGCTGCGCCATGCGGCGCAGCGGAGTGCGTTGTTTCAGCCGTTCGGGGTCCAGCCGGCCGCGCGCGGCCAGGTCGCGCACCAGGTCGGTCTCGACATAGCCGGGCGCCAGCGCGTTGACGCGCACGCCCATCGGGCCCCATTCCACGGCCAGCGTTTCGGTCAGCAGCACCACCGCGCCTTTGGTCGCGCAGTAGGCGGCGCGGTCGGGCGCGGCCACCACGCCGTACATGGAGGCCAGGTTGATGATGCTGCCCGCGCCCGCCGGCACCATGCGGCGGCCTGCGGCCTGCGCGCACAGGAAGACGCCGGTCAGGTTGATGTCGACGGCGCGGCGCCACTCGTCCACGGTCACTTCCAGCGTGGGCTTGTTGGCCGAGATGCCGGCGTTGTTGACCAGCACGTCGATGCGGCCCCAGGCCTGTTCGACCTGGGCGAAGGCGCGTTCGACGGCCTCGGCGTCGGTGACGGAGGCCTGCACCGCGATGGCTTCGCCGCCGGCGGATGTCAGGTCTGCTACGGCCGCGTCCAGGGCGGTGGCGTCCATGTCCAGCAGCGCGACGCGCGCGCCTTGGCGCACGAAAGCCTGCGCGGTGGAAAAGCCGATGCCTTTGGCGCCGCCGGTGATCACGACGGTCTGGCCGCGCAGGTCGCTATGGATGACTTCAGTAGGATTGTCCAAGGTATTTGCCTGTAGGGGATTTGCGTGACGGCGCGTCAGACGGCCAGCCATTCCTGCACCACGTCCTGGCGCTCATGCAGCTGCGCAGGCGGGCCTTCGAACACGATGCGGCCGTGGCCCATGACGCTGACGCGGGTCGACACCTTCAGCGCGATGGTCAGCTTCTGTTCCACCAGCACCACCGAGACGCCGCGCTTGTGGATGTCGCGGATGACATCCGCGATCACTTCCACGATCTTCGGGGCCAGCCCTTCGGTGGGTTCGTCGATCAACATGACCTTGGGATTGCCCAACAGCGATCGGCACATGGTCAGCATCTGCTGTTCGCCGCCCGACAGGTTCCCGGCTTTCGTATTGCTGCGTTCCTTCAAGCGCGGGAAGTAGTCGAACATCTGCGCGACCGTCCAGAAGGGCGCGTCGTCGCGCTTGGGTTGCTCGCCCATGCGCAGGTTCTCGTCCACCGTCAGGTTGGCGAAGACTTCGCGTTCTTCGGGCACGAAGCCCAGGCCGGCGCGCGCGATCTCGAAGGGGCGCTTGTTGGTGATGTCACGCCCTTCGATGGCGATGCGCCCGCCGGTCACGTCCACCAGGCCCATGATGCTTTTCATGGTGGTGGAGCGGCCCGCGCCGTTGCGGCCCAACAGGCTGACGACTTCGCCGCGTCCGATGGACAGGTCGATGCCGTGCAGGATGTGGCTCTTGCCGTAGTGCGCGTGCACGCCTTGCAGGCTGAGCAGGGGGGATTGCGGGTTTGATGCCATGTTCATACCGTTTCCTCTCCCAGGTAGGCTTCGCGAACGCGGGCATCGCCGCGGATGTCCGCGGGCGTGCCCGTGGCCAGGATTTCGCCGTACACCAGCACGCTGATGCGGTCGGCCAGCGAGAACACCACCTGCATGTCGTGTTCGACGATCAGCAGGGTGCAATCGCGCGTCACTTCCTTGATGAGTTCGACCGTGTAGTCGACTTCGTGCTGCGACATGCCGGCCATCGGCTCGTCCAGCAGGATGACCTTCGGGCGCGAGGCGAGCGTCATGCCGATTTCCAGCGAGCGCTGCTCGGAGTAGTTCAGGTCGCCCGCGGCCGTGTCCTGCTTGGCGGTCAGGCGCACTTTCTCCAGCAGGCGGTCCACGTCTTCATTGACGGCGCGGTTGCGCGCGATGGGGCGCCAGAAGTTGTAGACCAGCCCGTGCATGCGCAGCACGGCCAGGCGCAGGTTTTCACGCACCGACAGGCGCGGGAATACGTTGGTGATCTGGAACGAGCGCGCCAGCCCCAGCCGGTTGATGGCTTCAGGCGCCAGGCCGCCAATGGAACGCGAACGCAGGCTGATGTCGCCCGAGGTCGGCGCGAACGAGCCCGACATCAGGTGGAACAAGGTGGACTTGCCGGCGCCGTTGGGGCCGATGACCGCGTGCCGTTCGCCGGCTTCGATTGCCAGGTTCACGCCGCGGATGATCTGCGCTTCGCCGAAGGACTTGCGCACGTCAGTCAGGGTCAGGATGTCGTGGGTCATTTTGCGGGCTCCAGCACAGGGGCGGCGTCGCCGTCGTCGCGCCACAGGGCCAGCGCCCAGCGGCAGGCCGCCAGGCCCACGGCGAACAGCGCCAGCGGGATCAGCCAGGTGGACAGCGCCAGCGGCGCCCACTCCTGGCCGAAAAGCGGGATGGCGGGCCAGCCGGCCTCGGGGTTCATGGCCAGCAGCGCGCGATAATCGCGGGCAAACATGCGCTGCAACATCTCGACCGAGAACACGGTGGCGGCAGTCAGCAGCAGGCCGGCGGCGACCGACAACGCGGCGCGCGGCAGCCAGTTGGCCAGTCCGCGCTCGCGCAGCGACTTGGCCGCGCGCTGCACCAGGCCCACCAGACCGTCCGGCACGAACAGCATCACCAGCACGAACAGCACGCCCTGGTACAGCAACCACGACCGCGTGATGTCGGCCAGCGTCTGCGACAGGAACGTCAGGATGGAGGCGCCCAGCACGGGGCCCAGGAAGGCGTTGACGCCGCCGATGTAGGCGAACAGCACCGCGTCGGTGGACAGCTTGACCTCGAACAGCACGTAGTTGCCGGCCTCGATGTTCAAGGCCTGCAAGCCGCCCGCGATGCCGGCGAACATGGCCGACAGCGCAAACACCATCGTCTTCAACGCATGCGGGCGGTAGCCCAGGTAGCGCAGCCGGTTGGCGTTTTCGCGCAGGCCCAGCGTCAAGCGGCCCAGCGGCGTGCGGGTCAGGCCGTACAAGGCGGCCAGCGAAATCAGCACCCAGGCCAGCACCAGGAAGTACACCTCGACGTCGGAACCGAAGGTGAAGCCCCAGGCCGGCATGCGCATGGCCGACACGCCGGCTTCGCCGCCGAACACGCCTTTCAGGTGCGGCGCCAGCGCGTGCAGCAGTTCCGCCAGCGCCAGCGTGATCATTGAAAAGTACACGCCGGAACGCATGGTGGCGAACCAGCCGGCAACGAGACCGAACAGCAGGCCGGCCACGCCGCCTGCCAGCGGCATCAGGGGCGTGGGCAAGAGGCCCGCGCCGCCCAGCGCATTCATGGCATGGATGGTGGCGAACGTGCCGACGCCGAAGTACGCAGCATGGCCGAAGGACAGCATGCCGCCCTGGCCCGCCAGCAGGTTGAAGGCGCACGCAAAGAGCGCGGCGATCAGCATCTGCACCGCGGCCACGAGCTGGCCCGGGGGCAGCAGCCAGGGCAGCGCGCACAGCACGCCCACGCAGACGATCAACAGCAGGGCGCCCGGGGCGTTACGGGTTTGGCTCATGCCTGTTCTCCCTTCAGGCCGGACGGCTTGACCAGCAGCACGACCAGCATCAGCAGGAAGGGCAATGTGGCCGCCAGGCTGGATATCTTCACGGTCATCAGGCCGCCCACGCTTTCGGCCCACTCACCGGCGCCGAACAGGCCGAACAAGGACGCCAGGCTGGCGTCGATGCCCACCGAAAACGAACTGATCAGGCCAATCAGCAGCGACGCGATCATCGCGCCCTCAAGCGAACCCAGGCCGCCCACGACGACCACCACGAACACCAGCACGCCCAGTTCCAGCGCCATGTTGGGATTCGTGGTGTAGAAGGCGCCGGCGACCGCGCCCGCCAGGCCGGCCATCGCCGCGCCCACGCCGAACACGCTCATGAAGACGAGCGGCACGTTGTGTCCCAGCGCTTCAGCCATGCGCGGGCGGTAGATGGCCGAACGCACCACGATGCCCACGCGGGTGCGCGACAGCAGCAGGTAGATCACGGCGAACATCGCCAGCGACACGCCACCCATCAAGAGGCGGTAGAAGGGGTAGTCCGCGTCGAACACGCGGAAGGCCGCGAAGTTCAGGAACGTCGGCACGCGGTAGTCCACGGGGAAGTCGCCGTAGAACAGCTTGATCAGCTCGGCCACGATGAACGCCAGGCCGAAGGTCACCAGCAGTTCCTGCGCGTGGCCGAACTTGTGGACGCGGCGCAGGAAGAAGCGCTCGACGCCCATGCCCAGCACGCCCGCGATGATCGTTGCCAGCACCAGCGCCGTCCAGAAGCCCGTGACGGGCGTCAACGTGTAGGCGGCATACGCGCCGATCATGTAGAACGAGGCGTGCGCGAAGTTCAGCACGCCCATCATTCCGAAAATCAAGGTCAGGCCTGCCGACACCATGAATAGCAGCAGGCCGTAAATCACGCCGTTCAACAGCGAGACGGTAAAGAATTCCATGTCCGCTCCATAATTCTTGCGCTAGGGCGCGAGGCGCCCCGCGAGCGATCGCGCACGTTGTTTTTCCGGCCCGCGCCGGTGTGCGCTTATAAATGCTTGCAGGCGATCGACGGGTCGCGCGCGCGGACTTTCAGCGCGCGCAAACCCGTCAAGCCGCCATCAATCCGGCCGCTGCATCTTGCACGTCGCCTGCACCGGCGCCGACACGTCCGCCGCCGCCAGCACCTTCACCGGCTCGAAACCCATGTCGGTGCCGTCGGCCTTGTACTTGGCGTTCTTGCTTACCTTGGATACGACCATCGGCAGCTGCACCTGGTGGTCTTCGGCACGCATCGTGTAAGTGCCCAGCGACGAGGTGTAGGTGACCTTTTCCAAGGCCTTCGCCAGTGCCGGCACGGACAGCTTGCCGTCCTGCGGCGGCACCTGCTTTAACGCTTCGCCCAGGAAGCGCACGCCGATGACGGTTTGCGGTTCGGTGTAGCTGGGGTAGTGGCCGGTCTTGGCCTTGTAGTCTTCGGCGAACTTGGCGCCTTCGTCGCCCGCGGCTTCGATGTTGTACGGGTGCGCGATGTAATGGCCCAGCGCGACTTCGCCTGCATTGGCCAGGTTGCCCACCTGGTCCAGGAACACGGTGGCAAAGCGCACCTTCAGGCCGGCGGCCTGCGTGGCCTTCATCAGTAGCAGCAGGTCGTTGGACCAGTTGCCGGTAATGACGGTGTCGGGCGACGCCGACCGGATGCGCGCGACGTAGGGCGCGAAGTCCTGGATCTTGTTGACTTCGTGCAGCGTCTTGCCCACCACTTCATAGCCGTACTGCTTGGCGAAGCGCTCGGTGGCGCCCTCCATGTCCTGGCCCCAGGAGTAGTTCTGGTTGATGGCGTACACGCGCTTGCCCAGCGTGCCGTCGGCCGACATCACCGAGGCCAGCGACTTCACGCGCAGGTCGGCATTGGTGGTGAAGCGGAAGTGGTAGAAGTGGCACTTCTGGCCCGTCAGTTCCAGTGCTTCGCCGCCCACGTTCAGGAAGACGACTTCCTTGCCCGGGTTGCGCAGGTTGTGCTTGCGCACGTCTTCGGTCAGCTGGCCCGAGATCGCGGACGACGAGCCCTGCACCAGGACCTGAACGCCTTCGGCCGCCGCGGCGCGGAAGCGGTCGGACGCGCCCACGGGGCCGCCCTGGTTGTCGAATTCGACCAGTTCCAGCGGCTGGCCGTTCCAGCCGCCGGCGGCGTTGATGCGGTCCAGTTCGTACTTGACCGCGGCGCGGAACATCAGGCCGGTCGAGGCCTGCGGGCCCGACAGCGTTTCGATCAGACCGATCTTGACGGGTGCGGCGTGCGCCGATGCGGCAAAGCCGGCCAGGCACAGCAGGCCGGTGGTGAAAGCCAATTTCATGCGTGTCTCCTCCGTGGAACGGGAGTGGTGAGTCCGTGAATCAAGCAAGCGCGCTTTGTTGCGGCTCTTCTACGCCCAGAAAGCGGGCAATTTCGGTGAGTTGTCCTTCCAGCATGTACAGGCCCGGATGCGTGCGGCAGCCTTGCGCGGCGGCGGCGCGCAGCAGGGGGGTGTCGACGCGGCTCATCACGGCGTCGGCCACGACGGTGCCGGGAGCCAGGGCGTCCAGGGGGAAGGGCAGGGGATCGGTGTCTTGCAGGCCCAGCGAGGTCGCGTTGATGGCGATGTCGCAGGGTTCGGGCGCGGAGTCCGCCACGCGGATGTCCAGGTCGGGGTATTGGCGGGCCAGGTGGGCGGCGAAGGCGCGCGCCTTGTCGGCCGACCGGTTGTACAGGCGCAGGCTGGCGGGGCCGGCGTCGGCCAGCGCACAGGCGATGGCCTTGCCCGCGCCGCCCAGGCCGGCCAGGTAGACGTGGCGGCCGGCGGGGTCGTGCCCCTGGCTGCGCAGGCCGGCCACAAAGCCCAGGCCGTCGAAGTTGCCGCCGGTCAGCACGCCGTCCTGCAGGCGCACGGCATTGACCGCGCCGATCAGCTGGGCTGCCGGGGTCAGGGCGTCGCACAGGGTGGCGGCATGTTCCTTGTGGGGCACCGTGACCACGATGCCGCCCAGGTTGGCCAGGCCGCGCAGGCCGGCAAACAGGCCGGGCAGCGCGTCGGCAGACACGTGGAAGGGCACCATGACGGCGTCGATCGCGCGTTCGCGCAGCAGGGCATTGAGCCGCTGGGGCGTCTTGACGTGCGCGATCGGGTCCGCCGCGATCGCGAATACGGTAGTGCTGCCGGTGATTTCCACCTGGTTGTCCCCTGCCTGTCATGCGGCCTGCGGCCGTGTTTTTCCGACCCTTCTTGCCTGAAAGCGCGACTTGATTTACGCTTTCGGAATAAGTTGTCAGGCAACTTTATTAAGTTGTCCGATAAATCATAGGGCATGCGTTTTTCTCGTGTCAAGCAGCGGATTCAGGAGTTCAATCCAGGAAGCCGCTGGCGCTTGAAAGGCCGCGGGCCCGCCCATAGAGAACTTTGGAGACAGGATGATTTCGTTCGAAGGACAGGTGGCCGTCATCACCGGCGCAGGCAATGGCATTGGTTTGGCGACGGCGCGGCTGATGGCCGCCCACGGCGCCCGGCTGGTGCTGACCGACATCGACAACGCGCGCCTGGAGGCGGTCGCGGCCGAGCTGGATCCCACGGGCCAGCGGGTCTACACCCACGCGCTGGACGTGTCCGTGTCGCACGATTGCGAACGCGTGTTCGAATCGGCCGCCAAGCATTTCGGCGGGCTGGACCATCTGGTTCACTGCGCCGGCATCTACCCGGAACAACTGGTCAAGGACACCAGCGACGAAGCCTGGCGCACGCTGATGCGCGTGAACCTGGACGGCACGTTCTACGTGTGCCGCGCGGCCCAGCGCCACCTGCGCCACAACGGGTCGATCGTGCTCCTGACGTCCTTGGCCGCCCAGCGCGGCAGCTACGCGCACGCCGCGTATTCGGCGTCCAAGGGCGCCGTGCAGAGCTTCACGCGCAGCCTGGCGCTGGAACTGGCGCCGCAGATCCGCGTGAACGCCGTGGCCCCCGGCATCATCGCCACGTCCATGACGCATGACCTGATCGGCCAGAAGGGCGCGCAGTTGCTGGAAAGCACCCCGTTGCGCCGCTTTGGCACGGCCGAGGAAATCGCCGGTTCGATCGCATTCCTGTGTTCGCCGCTGGCGGGCTTTGTGACGGGCGAAGTCATGCAGGTCAACGGCGGCATCTATATCGCTTAAAGTTCAGGACGCCGCCATCACGATCCAACGATTTTCCATGCAGCCTACCCAAGAACAGGACCCGCCGCGCGCCGCGCCCAAGAGTTCGCTTTCCGCGGCCTTGGGCGACGCGCTGGCCGAGCAGATACGCCAGGGGGTGCTTGCCCCCGGCGATCGCCTGCCGACCGAAAAGCAGCTGACCGAAACCTATTCCGTCAGCCGGGCGGTCGTGCGCGAAGCGCTGGCCCGCTTGAAGTCGGAAGGGCTGATCACGTCGCAACAAGGCAGCGGCGTGTTCGTCGATCCGAACTTCCAGCGCAACGCGTTTCGCATCGCCGCGCCCACGCCGGGCGACAGCCAGGACCTGGAGCACATCCTGGAATTGATGCTGTCCATCGAAGTCACCGCCGCGCGCTACGCGGCGCAGCGCCGCACCGAACAAGACCTCAAGAAGATCCGCCAGGCGCTGGTGGGGATGGAATACGCGCTGATCAACGACAAGCTGGGCGACGAAGAGGACTACCAGTTCCATCAGGCCATCGTGCAGGCCACGCACAACCCGCATCTGGTCGCGTTGAACGATTACCTGGAAGCCAATGTGCGCCGGGTGATCCGCAGTGCGCGCAACAACACGGCGCGCAGGTACGCCGAACGCATGGCCGCCGTGCAAAGCGAGCACCAGGCCATCTTCGCCGCGATCGAAGGGTCGGATCCGGACGCCGCCGGCCAAGCCGCCGAACAGCACCTGCGCAACGCCGCAGACCGGCTGCGCCTGTTCCAGGCCGAACGCCCCGCGCCGGTCTAGCCGCGCGCGGCTAGACCGGCGCGGGCTCAGGCGAAGGTCTGTTCCATTTCGCGGCGGAACTGCACGGCGGTGGAGCGGTCGTCGTATTCCACGTCGCGCCAGCGTATCGCCTGCGACTGGCGCACCGGATTCTTCAGCTTGACCTGGTGCGACAGGCCCAGCGGCAGATAGCCTTCTTCCACCGAGTCCGGCGCGGGCATCAGCCG
>NZ_DBHKZA010000003.1:33048-37109 GCF_057314935.1 Achromobacter sp. | reverse complement strand
ACCTGCCCGCGATGGTGCAGGATGCCGCCGTCTTCGCGCGGGCGCAGCACGCGGGCCAGGTCGTCCACGCCGCAAGGCGGGAAATGCAGGCCCGAGGGCGACGGCAGCAGGCCTGTGGCGTTGGACACCGCCGCCATTTCGATGGCGCTCTTGGTGCCGTCCAGGAAGCTGTTGAACATCTGCGCGTTGAAGTCGCCCGCGGCCACCATTTCAGCGGTGAAGCCGTAGTAGGGCCAGACGGTATCCGGCGTGGACGTATGGAATTCCGGCAGGTACTTGGTGCCTTTGCCCGCCGCCATCACCTCAAAGCCGGCGGCGCGCGCCCAGTCCACCATTTCGCAGATCAGGGCCGGCTGGTCGCCGTAGGCCAGCGAATACACGATGCCCGCCTCGCGCGCGCGGCGCGCCAGCAACGGGCCGGCCAACGCGTCGGCTTCGACGTTGACCATGATGATGTCCTTGCCGTGTTCGCAGCAGGCCAGCACGTGGCCGATGCCGGCTGCGGCCTGGCCGGTGGCGTCGATGACGATGTCGACGTCGGGGCTGGCGATGATGGCGTAGGGGTCGTCGCTGAAAAAGACCTTGCCGTTCTTCAGCGCGTCATTGGTGCTGGCGGCGTTCAGCGCGCTGGCGGGCCAGCCCACGCGGGTCAGCGCGGCGCGGGCGCGGGCGGGCGCCAGATCGGCCACCGCGACCAGCCGCATCCCGGGAGTGCGGGGCGCCTGGCTCATGAACATTGCGCCGAACTTTCCGGCGCCCAGCAGTGCAACTCGCAAAGGCTTGTGGTCGGCTTCTCGCTGCTTGAGCAGGCGGTGCAGATTCATGGTGCGGGCTCCTCCGGGGTGGGGGTACAGCCAACACAGAATAGCCCTAAATCATGACCGCTGAACAGGACCCGCGCGGACTCATTCGTCTGCCGTATAGAGCTCGCCCGCCAGCACGTTGCGCCAGTTCGCCCAGGTGATGCGGGCGCGATCGGTGACCTGCCGGTTGTAGGGGGCGTCGAACAGAATGTGCTTCCAGCGCGGCTTGACCGCGCCTTGGATCAAGGGCTTGTCGTCGATCAGCAAATGGCCCTGCACCAGCGTCTTGTCCTTCGTCAGGATCAGCCGGTTGGTGGCCTCGCGCCCCAGGTGCTTTTCCACCCACAGGTACTTTTCAGCCACGCAGTTTTCGAACTGCGACAGCGGCGACGTGCAGATCCGCACGTCCATGCCCAGCGCGAGCAGTTCGCGCACGGCATCCAGCGCGCCGGGCACGGGCGGCAGGTTGCGGATGAACCCCGGGGCGGTGTAGATGGCCTCGGCCATGCCGCGCAGTTCCGGGGCGTAGTCCTCACGGATGTAGAAGGATTTCCGGTCTTCGAACGCGACGGGGGCGATGTCCGGGTGGCGGGCGCGCCAGGCGTCGATGAACGCGTGTTCGAAATCCGCCAGCACGCCGTCTTGGTCCAGCAGGATGATCATGGTGATCCCAGGTCGTTGCAACCGCCTGATTGTGCCAGAGCCGCGCTACCCGCCACCGGGGCGCGACTGCGCGATGACGCGGTAGCGGCTGCCGCCCGACAGGGATTCCGAGGCCACCAGCACCATGCGGTCATAGCGCCAGGACAGCGGTGCCGGCGTCGCGTCAGGGGGCTGGCCGCGTTCGATGTTGCGCAGCAAGGTCACGTGCGGGCGGAAGGGCTGGGGCGGGGCCGCCAGGCCGAATCCGATCAGCCATTGCCACAGCCCGTCATGCGCGGCCTGCAAGCCGGCGGGCGTGTCGCGCGGGCCGGCCCACAGGATGCGTTGGCGGTTGAACACGCCGTAGTGGTCCAGCGCCACCTCGCCCGGGGCCAGCCGGTGGTCGGGCGTGGCGCAGGCCAGCGTGTCTGCCAGCTGCGCCTCCACCGGCCCCAGGAAGGCCAGGGTCAGATGCAGCGTCTCGGTGCGCATGACGCGGCCGCCGCAGGCCAGGCGGGCCTGTTCCGCCCAGCCGGCCAGCGACGCGGCCAACGGGGGCGACGGCCACAGGGCGAAGAAGAGACGGACGGTGGACATGCGCCGATTGTAGGCGCGGCCTGCGTCCTATGCGTAGTGCTCGTCGCCCAGCAACATGTCTTCGAAGAAGGCGCCGAAGCGGCCGGCCGGATCGCGCAAGTGGATCTCCAGGATCCAGCGCATCTCCGACGGGGAGGTGGCCAGGTCCGCCAGCGAGCCGGTGTGGATCGCGGCGTGCGGGAAATCGGACACGCGGTGGCCCGGCAGGTCGAAGTTCAGCTCCCACCCCAGCGCGCGCGCCTGACGGTCGGCGTAGGCGTAGAGTTCCTGCCCGGTCAGCCCCTGCCGCCGCCATACGCCGCGCACGTCGTGGAACAGGGCTTCGGCATCGCGGGCGCAGCGCGCCTGGTCGGCATTGCCGCCCACGGTGAACGACTTGCCGCCGTCGCCTTCCCAGGCGTCCAGGCGCGGCGCGATGTCCAGGAAAAAGATGTCGTGTTCGCCCAGTACCACGCCGGGTTCGGAGGCCTGGCGCATGGCCTTCATGGTGTTGGCGCCGAAGCGCACGCGCGTCGGGTGCCAGCTGAGCGCCATGCCGGCGTCGATCAGCGTTTGCCGGGCCAGTTGCACGGCGTCTTCTTCGACCATGCCGGGCCGGATGCGTGCCGCGACGTCGGCAATGGCCTGGCGGGTCTTGTTGCGGGCGGCCAGCATGCCGTCCACGGAAAACGCGGGGCCGACGCGTTCGCTGGCTAGAGACGGGGGCATCGTCATGGGGAAATCCTTTTGGGGGGATGGGCGCGGCGGCATGCCGGGCCGGACAGGGCAATCTTGCCGGCCCGGCGGGCGATGCGGCGGGACTGGCGTGGACGGAATCGCGCCAGCGTGGTGCGGCGGGCGGCCAACGGGGCGGGCAGGGGCGGTTTCCGGCCGCGATGCCGCGTTTTCAGGCCACGCCGGTGCGCGGGGCCACGCCGCAGCCCTGGCGGTCGGCTAAGGTAGCGTTTTGCGCGTCCCCGCCGTTCGGCCTGCCAACAATTCCCCATGAAAACCGTCGCCATCGTCGTCTTTCCCGGCGTGCAGTCGCTGGATGTCAGCGGTCCGCTGGACGTGTTCGCCGAAGCCAACCGCTTCCTGTTGCCCGCCCAGCATTACCAGCTGGAACTCATCGGCCTGACGCGCGGCACGGTGCCCTGTTCCAACGGCATGGCGCTGGTGCCGCAGCGCCACTACGCGGACGTGGCCGATCCTCCTGACCTGCTGCTGGTGGCGGGGGGGCCGGCCTTGCCCGGGCAGCGCGAACCCGACGAGGCCCTGGCCTGGCTGCGCGCGATGTGCCTGCGCGCGCCGCGCTACGGCTCCATCTGCAACGGCACCTTCCTGTTGGCGCGCGCCGGCCTGTTGCAGGACGCCACCGTCACCACCCATTGGAACGATGCGCCGGGGCTGGCGGCGCGCTACCCCGCGCTGCGGGTCGAGGCGGACCGGCTGTACGTGCAGGACGGGCGCCTGCATACGTCTGCAGGGGTGACGGCAGGCATCGACCTGGCGCTGTATCTGCTGGCGCAGGACGTCGGGCAGGATGTGGCCCTGAACGTGGCCAAGCGGCTGGTGGTGTTCACGCAACGCGCGGGCGGGCAATCGCAGTTCAGCCCGTTCCTCACGCCATTCGTGGAGGAGACGTCGGCCGTGGCGCAGGTGCAGCAGCACGTGCTGGGTCACCTGGCCGCGGACCTCGGGCTGGATGCGTTGGCGGCCGTGGCCAACATGAGCCGCCGCAACTTTTCGCGGGTCTTCCTGCGCGACGCGGGGGTGACGCCGGCCGAGTTCGTCGAGCGCGTGCGGGTGGATGCGGCGCGGGCGCGCCTGGAGCGCGAAGCCCGGCCGCTGAAGACCGTGGCCTACGAATGCGGCTTTCGCGATGCGCGCCATCTGCGCGAAGTGTTCACGCGCCGGCTGGGCGTGTCGCCCAGCCAGTACCGCGCAAGCTTCGGGTTTTAGGCGGCGCGCGCCTCAGTTATCGGTGGTTTCCGATTTGCGCAGCCGGCTCAGCGCGGTGTCGAAGCGTTCGACGCCGGG
>NZ_DBHKZA010000003.1:11854-32948 GCF_057314935.1 Achromobacter sp. | reverse complement strand
CCGGGCCGGGTGAAACGCTCGACGCGCGGCGGGCTTTGCGTCTTGGCCTGCACGCTCTGGGCCGCCGCCTGCTCGCGCTTGGCGATGATCTCTTCGGCGCGTTGATGGTGCGGGGCCATCTTGCGCACCATCACCCGGCCGTCGCGCGGGAAGTAGTTGATGCGGCGGGCGTGCACGTCGCCCAGGTCCTGTGCCTTGACCGGGATGCCTTCGGTCTTCAGGTAGTTCAGGACGAATTCGCCGTTGCGTTCACCGATGTTCATCTGCTGCATGGCGCTCAGCACTGCGCCGCCGCCGAACACCTTGGCTTCCAGGCGGTCGCGCACGGCGCCCGCCTTCAGCAGTTCGTTGATCAGCACTTCCATCGCGAAGGCGCCATAGCGCATCGTGGCCGAGGCCGGCGACTGCATGTCGCCTTCCGGCAACATGAAATGGTTCATGCCGCCCACGCCGGTGACCGGATCGTGGATGCAGGCGGCGACACACGACCCGAGTACGGTCGAGATCATCAGGTCTTCGTCGGTGACGTAGTACTCGTTGGGGAGCACTTTCACCGCCTGACACTGGAACGCGCTATCGAAATAGTGGCGCGTTGCACGGGCTTCAAGACGGGCGACCATGGGACTTAAGGGGCAAGAACAGCGATTGGGACACGAAGGACGACGCTCGGTAAAACAATGAATGTTTCAAAAAGTTTAAAAAAATGTCGCTTTATTCTTGCATATCCCAGCTTACAGCGGGGGAAATGCTTGTAACTGCGGCGATACTATACGTCCCTGATTTTTAACGCGCTTTCTCGCAGTTTCCTGTTTGGCGGGATGGGCAGCCTGGAGGGCAAGCGCCCGCAGGCGTCAGCGGCCGTTCACCCGGATGGCTTGCAATCATCGTAGCCGGGCGGATGGCGCGTCTTTCCCCGGATCACGGGGAGGATCGGGCTTCATACGTGGCTTTAGGCGGGATTTTCAATGCGGCGGCCCGCTCCGGTTCCCAAGGCGCGGGGCATCGGGAACCGGGCCGCAGCGGGGCGGCGTCAGAAGCGCGTGCTGCGCGTGACCGACCAACGGGCCGACAGCGCGCCCAGGGCGGCCGAAGCCACCACGGCGGTGATCAGCACGGATGCGCCGGGCAGGTGAAGGGCGAACTCGGCGCCGTAGCTGCGGGCCAGCCCCAGCAGGGCGTCGTTCAGCGGAGACAGCGCGATGGCGGCAACCCCGATGGCCAGCAGCGAGGCCACGGCGCCCGACAGCGCGCCCAGATACAGGAACGGCCGGCGCACGAACGATTCGGTGGCGCCCACCAGGCGGGCCACGCCGATTTCCTCGCGCTGCGACAGCGCCTGCATGCGCACCGTGTTGAACACGGTGGCCAGCACCACGACCGCCACGCACGCGGCCAGGAAGCCCAGGCCGATGCGGGCGAACCTCAGGATGGCTTCCAGCCGCTGCACCCAGGCGCTGTCAAGCTGCACCAGGTCCACGTGGTTCCATTGCTTCCAGGCGGCCGCCAGCTTGTCGGCGCGACCGGCCAGGTTGTCGCCATCGGCCAGCGTCACGACCACGGCGTCCGGCAGCGGATTGCCCGGCAGCACGGCCAGCGCCTGCTGCCAGGCAGGGTTGGCGCGCAGGTCGGCCAGCGCGGCGTCGCGCCCCACGACACGCACCGCGCGCACGTCTTGCGAGTAGTCGTCCTTGATGCGTTTGGCCACGTCGGCGGCGGCGCCGGCCGGCGCGTCCACGCGCATGAATACGGTGACTTCGGGCGTGACGGACATTTCGCGCGCCACGGGCTGGACCGACACCAGGATGGCGCTGCCCAGCAACGGCAGCGCCAGCGCCAGGGCCATGACCAGCAGATTGGCCAGGGACGAAAACGGCTGTTTGGCCAGGCGGCGCAGGGTGACCATCAGCGCGTAGCGGTGTTGCCGCAACCAGGCGTTCATGCGGACTCTCCCGGATGGCCAAAGCCGGGCTCGGCGCGGCCGCCGCCCGTGCGGGCCGCAGCGGGCGGCGCTTGCCCGGCGTCGGGCGGGGGCGCGGTGCCGGCGGAATCGGCGAACTTGCCCGGGTCGATGCGCAAGGTGCGGGTGGCGTAGCGCGCCATGAGGTCCTGGTCGTGCGAGGCGATCAGCGTCGTCACGCCCACGCGGTTGAAGTCGCGGAACACGTTCATGATGCGTTGCGCGTTGTCGTGGTCAAGGTTGGCGGTGGGTTCGTCCGCGATCAGGATGGCCGGCCGGTTCACGATGGCACGCGCGATCGCCAGGCGTTGCTGTTCGCCGCCAGACAGTTCGATGGGGTTCAGGTCTTCCTTGCCGGACAGGCCCACCTTGTCGAGCGCGGCGCGAGCGCGCGCGGCGGCCGAATCCCAGGGCTGCCCCTGGACGGCCAGCGGCAGCATCACGTTTTCGAACGCGCTTCGATCGAACAACAGATGGGTGTCTTGCAGAATGACGCCCACGGCGCGGCGCAGATACGGCCGGGCGCGCGCGGGCAGCTTGTCCAGCCGCTGGCCGTTGACCTGGATGGATCCGCGGCTGGCGGGCTCCAGCCCGCCGATCAGCTTGAGCAGCGTGGACTTACCGGCGCCGGACGGCCCCGATACGAAAACGAATTCTCCCGCGCTGACGCGGAAGTTGATGTCGGCCAGAATATTGCGGCCGCGACCATATGATTTGAATACGTGTTGGAATTCGATCATGGCGGCTGTCAGATGAAGCCGCAATAGTAACTCGGGGACAGTAAGGTGGCCTAAGCCTCTTGGTGGGCAGGCTGTGAAAAAGCGTATCCATGTGACCAGTCGGACACGTTTTCGCCAGAACGAAATGAATGCGTCTTAGGACAAATCTGACGCGCTAAAACGCGTCCCTGTTTTCGTACGAAAACAACGTTTGATTTCGCCAGTGTCCCTATATTTCAAGGGAATTCCCGGATGCGCCGCCTGCTGCGCGGACGCTACCATCCGCCCCATGCGTCGGCCCAACCCGGCCCGCGTACGGCTCGATTTATCCCACACGGAGATCACGATGAAAGTACTGAAACTCGCTGCTATTGGCGCGGCACTGTTTGCTGCATCCGCGGCCGCCAATGCGGGCGCGACCTTCGATAACGTCAAGAAGAAAGGGTTTGTCCAATGCGGCGTGTCGACGGGCATTCCGGGTTTCTCGATCGCCGACAGCAAGGGTGAATACAAGGGCATCGACGTTGACCTGTGCCGCGCCATCGCCTCCACGATGTTCGGCGACGCCACCAAGGTCAAGTTCACCCCGCTGAACACGCAGCAACGCTTTACCGCACTGCAGTCCGGCGAAGTCGACGTGCTGACCCGCAACACCACCGTGACGCTGACCCGCGACACGACGCTGGGCCTGATCGGCGTGGGCGTGAACTACTACGACTCGCAAGGCGTGATGGTCTCGAAGGACCTGAACGTCAAGAGCGCCAAGGAACTGAACGGCGCCACCATCTGCGTGCAGCCGGGCACCACCACCGAACTGAACCTGGCTGACTGGTTCCGTGGCCAGAAGATCGAATTCAAGCCCGTCGTGATCGACAAGTACGACGAAATCATCCGCGCCTTCTCGGCCGGCCGCTGCGACGCCTTCACGACCGACAAGTCGCAACTGGCTTCCACCCGCACGACGCTCGAGAATCCGGACAAGTTCATCATCCTGCCGGAAGACTTCTCCAAGGAGCCGCTGGGCCCCATGGTCCGCCAGGGCGACGAGCAATGGTTCAACGTGGTCCGCTGGTCGCTGAACGCCATGCTGGAAGCCGAGGAATACGGCATCACCAAGGCGAACGTCGAAGAAATGGCCAAGAGCCCCAACCCGAACATCCAGCGCATCCTGGGCGTGACCCCGGGCATGGGCAAGAACCTGGGCGTCGATGACAAGTGGGCATACAACATCATCAAGAACGTGGGCAACTACGGTGAAAGCTTCGAAAGCACGCTGGGCAAGAACAGCGCGATGAAGCTGGAGCGCGGTTTGAACGCGTCGTACAAGCAGGGCGGTTTGATGTACGGCTGGCCGGTGCGCTAACACACGGCTGCCTGGCAAAACGGAGCCTCGGGCTCCGTTTTGCCTAGGGCCTTAACCGGCCCTACCCCGCCATAGGGCGGGCGGCAGGAGTGGGGGGCGTGGCCTTGCCGGCTTTGCCACCCGGTGTACGACTTCTGTAGATTCAACATGACGACTTCCAATAAAAACGCCCCGATTTCGGCGCCCCGCCGGCGGCTGAACTGGAACGACCCCGGCGTGCGCTCCGTGGTCTACCAGGTGCTTGCGCTGGCAGCGGTCGCCTGGGCCGTGTGGTTCCTGGTTTCCAACACGCTTCACAACCTGTCCGTGCGCAACATCGCCACGGGGTTCGGGTTCCTGAACCGCGAGGCCGGGTTCGCGATCGGCGAAACGCCCATCGCCTACACCCCCGCAAACGATTACGGCCGCGCCATCCTGGTGGGCCTGCTCAACACCCTTCGCGTCGCCGTCATCGGCATCGTGCTGGCGACCATCCTCGGCACCTTGATCGGCATCGGCCGCCTGTCCAAGAACTGGCTGGTGGCCAAGATCACGTCGGTGTATGTCGAGGTGATGCGCAACGTGCCGCTGCTGCTGCAGCTGTTCTTCTGGTACGCGCTCATCACCGAGAACATGCCGGGCCCGCGCCAGGCGCACAACCCGCTGCCGGGCGTCTTCATTTCCAACCGCGGCCTGAAAGTGCCCGGGCTGGAAGGCAACTCGCTGGACTGGATGCTGGCCGGGCTGGGACTGGCCATCGTGGCCATCATCTTCCTGGGCCATTACGGCAAGAAGCGCCATGAGGCCACCGGCCACATGTTCCCGCTGGGCCGCTGGGCCATCGGTCTCTTGATCGGACTGCCGTTCATCGGCTGGCTGGTCAGCGGCGCGTCGCTGACGCTGGACATGCCGGAACTGAAGGGCTTCAACTTCTCGGGCGGCCTGACGCTGTCGCCGGAATTCGCCGCGCTGCTGGCGGGTCTGGTGATCTACACGTCGGCGTTCATCGCCGAAGTGGTGCGGTCGGGCATCCAGGCCGTGAACAACGGCCAGTGGGAAGCCGCCGGTTCGCTGGGCTTGCGCAGAAAGCAGGTGCTGCGCCTGGTGATCCTGCCGCAGGCGCTGCGCGTGATCATCCCCCCGATGACCAGCCAGTACCTGAACCTGACGAAGAACAGCTCGCTGGCGGTCGCCATCGGCTATCCGGACATCGTGTCGGTGGTCAACACCACGCTGAACCAGACGGGCCAGGCGATCGAGGGCATTCTCATCATCATGGGCGCGTACCTCACGGTCAGCCTGTCGATCTCGATATTCATGAACTGGTACAACAAGCGCATCGCGCTGGTGGAGCGTTGAGATGAGCAGCACTACGCATACCCCCAGCGAAGGCCTGCCGCCGCCCAGCACGCACGTGGGCGCGTGGCCGTGGCTCAAATCCCGCCTGTTCTCGTCGCCGCTGAACATCCTCATCACGGTACTGCTTGCGTGGTTCCTGCTGATGGCGGTGCCGGCGCTGGTGGAATGGGCCTTCATTAAAGCCAATTTCAATGCGACGAACGCGCAGGAATGCCGTGCTTCGGGTGGCGCCTGCTGGGCGTTCATCATCGAGAAGCACCGGCTGATCCTGTTCGGCACCTATCCGTTCGACGAGCAGTGGCGTCCGCTGATCGCCACCATCATCCTGGTGGCGGTGATCGTCTGCAGCGGCATCCGCCGTTTCTGGAACTGGAAGCTGGCCGTCATCTGGACCGTGGGCCTCACCGCCGTGGCGCTCCTGATGTGGGGCGGCGTGTTCGGCCTGACCTATGTGGAAAACGCGCGCTGGGGCGGCCTGCCGCTCACGCTGATCCTGTCCACGTTCGGCATCGCCTTCGCGTTCCCCATCGGCGTGCTGCTGGCCCTGGGCCGGCGTTCGAAGATGCCGGCCATCAAGGCGCTGTGCGTCGTGTACATCGAGTTGATCCGCGGCGTGCCGCTGATCAGCCTGCTGTTCATGTCGTCGGTGATGCTGCCCTTGTTCCTGCCGGAAGGCTTTTCCATCGACAAGCTCTTGCGCGCGCAGATCGCCATCATCATGTTCGCCGCGGCCTACATCGCGGAAACGGTGCGCGGCGGCTTGCAGGCCATCCCGAAGGGGCAGTACGAAGGCGCGGATTCGCTGGGCCTGAACTACTGGCAGCAGATGCGCAAGATCATCCTGCCGCAGGCGCTGAAGATCGTGATCCCGCCGCTGGTCAGCATCTTCATCGCGCTGTTCAAGGACACGTCGCTGGTGGTGATCATCGGCATCTTCGACCTGACGCTGGCAGCCAAGGCGGCCTTGTCCGACGCGGCATGGCGCGGATTCGGCGTAGAGGCGTATCTCTTCATCTCGCTGATCTACTTCGTGTTCTGCTTTTCCATGTCCAAGTACAGTCAGGCGCTTGAAAAACGTCTTGCGACGGATCACAAACGCTAGCCAATGCCGCGCGTCCGCCGCAAGGCGGGCGCGCACAGCGATATTTACGGGAGTACAGGCATGTCCGATGCCATTATTCGTTTGCAGGACGTGAACAAGTGGTATGGCCAGTTCCACGTGTTGCGCAACATCAACCTGGACGTGGCGCAAGGCGAGCGCATCGTGGTGTGCGGCCCCTCGGGGTCGGGCAAGTCCACGATGATCCGCTGCATCAACCGTCTGGAAGAGCACCAGAAAGGCCACATCATCGTGGACGGCACGGAGCTCACCAATGACCTGAAGCACATCGAGACGATCCGCAAGGACGTGGGCATGGTGTTCCAGCACTTCAACCTGTTCCCGCACCTGACCGTGCTGGAAAACCTGACGCTGGGCCCCATGTGGGTGCTGAAGAAGCCGCGCGCGGAAGCCGAGGCGACGGCCATGAAGTACCTGGAGCGCGTGCGCATTCCGGAACAGGCCAAGAAGTTTCCCGGCCAGTTGTCGGGCGGCCAGCAGCAGCGCGTGGCGATCGCGCGTTCGCTGTGCATGAACCCAAAGATCATGCTGTTCGATGAGCCCACGTCGGCGCTGGACCCGGAAATGGTCAAGGAAGTGCTGGACGTGATGGTGAGCCTGGCCCAGGAAAGCGGCATGACGATGATCTGCGTGACCCACGAAATGGGCTTCGCGCGCAAAGTCGCCAACCGCGTGATCTTCATGGACCGCGGCGAGATCATCGAGCAGAACAGCCCGGACGAGTTCTTCGACAACCCGCAGAACGAACGGACGAAGTTGTTCCTGAGCCAGATTCTGCATTAATCTGCCAAAAAAACCGCCTTCGGGCGGTTTTTTCTTATAACTAAGGGGTTGAGGCGGCAGTTTCTGCCTTTTGGGTGTCGTATCGCTTTGTTACTCAGGTGTGCTCCTGCGGTATGCTACGGACCGCCATTGATCCGGAGTGAGGAGAACAACATCATGACGACCACCCCTAGCCGCGCTATGCGCCGCGCACTGCTGCAAGGCGCCGTGGCGCTTGCCGCCACCCTGCCTTTCTGCGCGCCCGCCCTGGCGCAAGCCACTGATTTCCCGACGAAGCCGATCCGCTTCGTCGTGCCTTACCCGCCCGGCGGCCCGCTGGACACCATGGCCCGCATGCTGGCCGAGAAGGTGCGTGGTTCGCTGGGCCAGGCCGTGATCGTGGAAAACCGCTCCGGCGCGGGCGGCAACATCGGCGCCGACCTGGTGGCCAAGGCCCCGGCCGACGGCTACACGCTGGTGATGGGCGCGGTGGCCACGCATGCGATCAACCCCTGGCTGTTCGCCAACCTGCCGTACGACCCGGTGAAGGATTTCGCGCCGGTCACGATCGTCGCCTCGGTGCCGAACGTGCTGGTGATGAACGTGGAGTTCGCCGAGAAAAACAACATCAAGACGCTGGCCGATTTGATCGAGTACGCGAAGAAGAATCCGGGCAAGCTGAACTACGGTTCGGGCGGCAACGGCAGCGCGGGCCATTTGTCGGGCGAGCTGTTGAAGGCGCGCGCGGGCATCAATGTCGAGCACATTCCTTACCAGGGCGCGGCGCCGGCGCAGTTGGCGCTGCTGTCGGGCCAGTCGGATTTCATGTTCGACAATCTGGCGGCGTCCGCGCCGTTGATCAAGGACGGCAAGGTGAAGGCCCTGGCGGTCACGACCGCCAAACGCTCGTCGTTGCTGGCGGATGTGCCGACGGTCGAAGAGTCGGGCGTCAAGGGGTTCGATCTTGGAACCTGGTTCGGCGTGTTCACGACCGGTGGCACGCCGGCGCCTGTGGTGGCGAAGCTGAACAAGGCGTATTCGGAAGCGATGCAGCAGCCGGACGTGAAGCAGCGTCTGTTGACCATGGGGTCGGAGACAGGGCCGATGACGGCAGAGGCGTTTGCTGAGTTCGTCAAGGGCGAGAAGGCGAAGTATCAGGAGATCGTTAAGATTTCTGGGGCTAGTTTGAATTGATTTTTGGTTGATTGGTTGATTGGTTGATTGGTTGATTTGCGGCTGGGCGAGTTCTTAAGACGCCCGCCGCGCCGGTGGCCCGGGGTGCTCGGGTCAACGATTGCGGTCCGGAGCCTTCGCTCCGGACTGCCCCGTCGTCATCTTCGTTGCGGCCTACGGCCGCTGCCTTCAGATTCCCTCGGGCTTATCGACGCCCCTCGCACCCCGGGCCACCGGCGCGACGGGCTTTGTCGTCTGCAATTTCGCGTCAGCGGGGACGGCCTGTTTCTTAAGGTGCTTGTCACCGGCGGTGGGGTGGAGAGGATCTTGCGGGGCCCGCCCCATGCCGGCCGCGCGGGCGGCCTTGTGGGGCTTACGCGGCGTCTTGCGTCGGGTTGTGGTCGCTTCGCGCTACTGGTGGCGGTCTCCCATGTGGGATCGCACGTCGCGTGTAACCCATCGTCGCTTGCGAATGCGTTGGGCGGATTTATGCTGCGTGCTTACGCACGTCATCCGGGCTTCCATCATGCAATTTTCAGCCGCCATCCCCATTCTGCGTATCTTCTCGGTCGAGAAGGCGCGCGAGTTCTATCTGAATTATTTGGGATTTTCCTGGGACTGGGAGCATCGCTTCGAGGCGGGCTTCCCGCTGTATGCGCAGGTGCATCGCGGCGACCTGATCCTGCATTTGAGCGAACATCATGGCGACGCCACGCCGGGGTCGGCGGTGTTTGTGCGGATGCAGGGCGTGGATGCGTATCACGCCGAGCTGACCGCGACCCAGTACGGCTATATGCGGCCGGGCGTGGAAGAGGCGCCTTGGGGCCGGGTGCTGGCGGTTACCGATCCGTTCGGCAACCGCCTGAGCTTTTGTGAAAGCCAGGACTAGGCACGTTGCTGCGCTTTCGCCCGTTGCGCGGGTCCCGGCTCCCGCTGTTTCCGGCAGGGCCGCTGGCCGCGGCCTTTTCGCCTACATCTTGCAATCCGCGGCATGCACGTCCGTGTGTTCGCGGGCCAGCACCTTCTGGTTCTTGTAGACGAGCTTGCCGTCGGGGCCGGCCTCGATGTGCAGCAGGTACCAGTCCTGGATCGGGTGCTGGTTGGGGCCGAACTTGAACTTGCCGCGCACGGTGGGGAAGTCGGCTTTCCGTAATGCGTTGCGGAAGTCGTCGGCGCGGCCGGTGACGTCGCCGTTGACGGCTTTGAGCGCCGAGGCGATCAGGTTGGCGGTGTCGTAGGCCTGGGCGGCGTAGGCGGTAGGCGGGCGCTTATAGGCGTTGGTAAAGGCCTCGACGAAGTGCTTGTTTTGCGCGTTGTCCAGGTCGGCGCTCCACAGTGAGCTCAGATAGAAGCCCTTGCTTGCCGTGCCGGTGGCGGCCAGCATGCGGTCGTCCATCGAATAGATGGGCGTGATCATGCGGATCTTCTCGGACAGGCCCGAGTTGGCGAACTGCTTGGTCAGGTTGATGCCCGCGCCGCCGGGGTGGAACTGGAAGATGGCCTCAGGGTTCAGCGCGCGGATGCGGGCAAGTTCCACCGAGAAGTCGGACTGGTCCAGCTTGGTGTAGATCTCTTCGGCGATTTCGCCTTTGTAGGCACGCTTGAAACCGGCGACGGCGTCGCGGCCGGCCTGGTAATTGGGCGCCATGACGACTACGCGTTTGACGCCCAGTTCGTTGGCCGCGATGCCGGCCGTGTCGGCGTACGAGTCGTTCTGGAAGGCGACGGCGAAGTAATTCGGGTTGCAAGCCTTGCCGGCGTAGTTGGAGGGGCCGGCATTCAGGCTGACGTAGAAGCCGCCGGCGTTCAGCACCGTGGGGCCGACGGCGGCCATGACGTTCGAGAAGTTGACACCCGTGAAGAGCCGCACGCCGTCCTGCACCATCTTGTCGGCGATCTGCTTGGCGTTGGCGGGCTTGAGCGCATCGTCTTCGACGCGCACGTTGACGGGCACGCCGCCCAGCTTGCCGCCGCCTTCTTTCACGGCCAGCATGAAGGCGTCGCGCTCGTCCTCGCCGATGTAGCCGGCGGGCGTGGAAAGCGTGCCGATGAAGCCGATGTCGACCGGCTTTTGCTGCGCGGCGGCCGCGGAGGCCGCCAATGCCAGCAGGATGGCGGCGGTGCCGCGGATAGGGCGCTTCTTCATGTTGTCTCCTCTTGTGCTCTTGTTATTTCGGCGCGAGGCAGTTCTCCACCTTCCAGCCGTACAGCCACTGCAACGCGTCATAGAACTGGGACTGGCTGCGGCCAGTCCACAGTTGGTTGCGCACGGTGCGTTCCACGCCCCGCGCGTGATACAAACGGCCCATTTCCCGGGTGGACCAGACCACGCGCGCGCTGCGCGGGATGCGGACCGATTCGTACAGGCGGAAGGCGGCTTCCAGGTCGTGGCCGCAATGATGCACGGCTTCGCCCAGCGTCACGGCGTCTTCCAGCGCCATGCACGCGCCCTGGGCCATGTACTGCGTCATGGGATGGGCGGCGTCGCCCACCAGGGTCACGCGGCCCTGGCCCCAGTGCTCGACGGGTTCGCGGTCGGCGGTGGCCCAGCGCTTCCATGACGTGGGGCGGTCCAGCATCTGGTGCGGACGCGGGTGGATGCCCTGAAAGTACGACAGCACTTCTTCCTTGCTGCCTTCGCGCACGCCCCATTCCTCTTGTTCGCGGCTATGGAAGGTGACGACCAGGTTGTACTGCTGGCCGCCGCGCAAGGGGTAGTGCACCAGATGGCAGTGCGGGCCGGCCCACAGCACGGGTGCGTTGATGCGCAATTCTTCGGGCATGTTGTCGCGTTCGACCACCGCGCGGTAGACGACGTGGCCGGTTACGCGCGCCGGGTCGCCCACCGTGCGTTCGCGGATCACCGATTTGACGCCGTCCGCGCCCACCACGGCATCCGCGCGGTAGCGGTTGCCGTTCGTATCCATGACCTCGACGCCGTTGCCGTCCTGCGACATGGCCGCGATCTGGGTGGACGTGCGAAAGCGGATCAGCGGGTTCTGCTGCACGGCTTCCAGGATGGACAGGTGGATGTCGGCGCGATGGATCACGGCATACGGGCCGCCGAAGCGCGCGCGGAACGCGTCGCCCGTGTCGATGCGCACCACTTCCTGGGCGTCGACCGCGTCCATCATGATGATGTGGTCGGTGAAGACCGCGCGCGTGCGTGCCGTCTGGCCCACGCCCAGCGCGTCCAGCGCGGCGAAGGCGTTCGGCCCCAGCTGGATGCCGGCCCCGATCTCGCCGATGTGCGCGGCCTGTTCCAGCAGTTGCACTGCGATGCCTTGGCGGGTCAGCGCCAGTGCGGCGGCCAGGCCGCCGATGCCGCCGCCCACCACAATGACGGACCGGACCGGCTGAGGGGTTGTCTTGGACGTGTTCATGATTGTCTTCCGCGCCCCGTCATTCCTGGCCGCCCAGGAAGGCGCCCTGGCGCTTCAACTGGGCCTGCAAGGCCGCAACAGGGATGTCCGACGGCGCAATGCCCGCACGCAGCGCCATCGCCGCCGCCGTGCCTGCGGCTTCACCCATCACGAAGCAGCTGCCGCTGACGCGCGCGGCCGACTGGCCTTCGTGCGTCATGGACGCGCAGCGGCCGGCCACCAGCACGTTGTCGGCGACGCCCGTCCCGCGCTTGGGGACCATCATCCGGAACGGCAGTTGGTTGTAGCCTCGCGATTCGGGGATGGGCGGCCATACCCATTGCACGTCGCCTGCCGTATGCATTTCCAGCGGCCAGCCGTTCACGCCGATGCTGTCTTCGAAATCGGCGCACCCCAGCACATGCTCCTTGGTCAATACCGTTTCGCCCACGATGCGGCGCGTTTCGCGAATGCCGAGTTGCGGGGCGATGTCCAGCACATACGCGTTTTCGAAGCCCGGCACCTTGGCGCGCAGGAAGCCCAGGTACTGCATGATCTGGCGGCGGCCTTCCAGTTCGCCCGCCGACAGCGATCCGGCATCGGTGCCATCGGCCGCGCTGCCGTCGGCGTTGGCCAATTGCGTGACGTTCACGCGCCATTCGTAGTCGTGTTTTTGCGGACGCACGATGGCGCCCCGGCGCGGGAACGTGAATTCGCCGCTGGCCGCCGCCTGGTCCATCAAGAGGGGAATGGTCTTCCAGGCTTCTTGCGCGCGCGCGCCGTCCACGTTGCCCACCTTGAACATCAGGGTGGGGTAGAGCATGTGGCCGTGTTCGTCGCCTTTTTCGAACGGCAGCCCGCCCCATTGCGCGATGTCGGCGTCGCCCGAGCAGTCGATGAACACCCGGGCGCGCACGGCATAGCGGCCCGATTTGGTCTCCAGGAACAAGGCGTCCACGCGGCCATCTTCGGCGCGCGCGACGCCCGTCGCAAGCGCATGGAACAGCACGTGAGCGCCGCTGTCCTGCACCAGACTGTCGGCCGCGCACTTGAAGGCCGAGATGTCGTAGGCCTGGGCGTGGATCTTGCCCAGGATCAGATGCGGATCGTTCAAGCCGTCCATGGCGCGCATGCGATCCAGCAAGTCATCGGTCATGCCGTGCACGACCTGGCGGATGTCGCCGTGGATGTTGGCATGCAGTCCGCAGAAGTTGGACACGCCCGCGGCCGTGCCCATGCCGCCCAGGAAGCCGTAGCGCTCCACCAGCAAGACGCTGACGCCATTGCGCGCGGCGCTGGTGGCGGCCAGCACGCCGGCCGGGCCACCGCCCAGCACCACGACGTCGTATTCGCCATAGAGCGGGACCTGGCGGGCGGGTTCATTGATCAACATCTGCTTCTCCTTGCGTGTCATGCACTGCTGCCTTGTGTCGCGGTTCACTGGCCCTTGATGCCCAGCTTCTTGATCAGGGGTTCCCAACGCTTGAGCTCGTCATCCATGTAGGCGCGGAACTCGGCGGGCGTGCTGCCGACGGGGTCCATGAACTGCGCTTGCAGGCGCTTGGCGACCTCGGGGTCGCGGATCGCCTGGATCAGCGCATCGGAAAGCTTTCTCTGGATGTCGGCCGGCACCTTGGACGACACCACGAAGCCGATCCACGCGGACCCCTCGATGCCCTGCACGCCGACTTCGGCCAAGGTGGGGATATCGGGCAGCAGCGCCGAGCGCTTGGAAGAGGTGACCGCCAAGGCTTTGAGCCGGCCATCCTTGACCATCGGCATGACGGCAATGGGCGGCAGCGCCGCGAATTGCGTGTCGCCCGACAGCAGCGAGGTCAGCGCGGCCGGCGACGAGGGGTAGGGAACATGCGTCGCGCGCGCGCCGATCTGCTGCAGCAGCAGTTCGACGGCCAGGTGCGATACGGTGCCCGCGCCCGGCGAGGGGAAGTTGTACTTGTCCGGATTCTGCTTCAGCGCATCCAGCAATTGGCTCACGTTCCCGATCCCGGCGGATGCCGGCACGACCAGCACGTTGGGCTGGTGCACGGCCAGCGTCAGCGGCGACAGGTCGGTGGCAGGCGCATACGGCAGCTTGTCGAACAGCAGCGTGTTGTTCACCAGCGGACCGGTGATGGAGACGCCGAAGGTGTAGCCGTCGGGCTTGGCGTTGGCGATGGCGAAGGTGCCGATATTGCCGCTGGCGCCAGGTTTGTTTTCGATGACGATGGTCTGGCCCAGGATGGCGCCGGCTTTTTCGCTGACGATGCGCGCCACCTGGTCGGGGCTGGAGCCGGGGCCGAAGGGCACGATGGCCTTCAGCGGTTGCGCGGGCCACGCGTCGGTGGCATGCGCGGCCGCGAACGGCGCGGAGGCCGCCAGCGCCAGCATCAAGGCGCGCGCGGCCGCGTGGCGGGCCAGCGTCAGCGGACGGGACTTATTCATGCTTGTCTCCCACGTCTTTCATGGTGTTGAAATAGGTTTGCTCGTTGGCGATGAAGGCGGCGACCATCGCGCGGTACGTGGCGTCCACCACCTGCTCAAGATTGGCGAAGCCGCGGTTGTGGCGTTCGGCCAGCGCGCGGGCCTTGTCGAAGACCTGGGCCTGGCGCGCGGGCGCGCTGACCTGGAAAGCGTCGCGCTTGAACCGCGCCGCGTCCTTGACGTACATGGCGCGCTCGGCGATCAGGCGCACGATCTCGTCGTCCAGCCGGTCGATGTTGGCGCGCACGTCGGCCAGGTTGGCGCATAGCGGCCGATAGGCCGGGTCGGTATATTCGCGCAGCGGCGCGCCGTGGGTGTCGGGTTCTTGCATGGGCGTCGTCATTGGGTGTAGTCGGGCTGGCGCGCGGGCGCGGCGGCCTGGAACGCGGGCTGCGCGTTGCAGTGGTCGAAGATCCGCAGGATGCGCGGGTAGGCAGACAGGTCGCACCCCATGCGCTGCGCGTTGGCCACCTGCGGCACCAGGCAGCAGTCGGCGAGTGTGGGCGCGTCGCCAAAGCAGTACGCGCCGTGTCCGTGGCGCGCCAGCAGCGCCTCGACGGCGGTCAGGCCTTCGCCAATCCAGTGGTGGTACCAGGCGGTCTTCTGTTCATCCGTCGCGCCCAGCACGTCCTGCAGATAGCGCAGGATGCGCATGTTGTTCACAGGATGGATGTCGCAGGAAATGGCGTCGGACAGTTCCAACACACGGGCGCGCGCCAGCGTATCGGCCGGGATCAGGCGGGGCTCGGGATGCGTGGCGTCCAGGTAGTCGACGATGGCGAGCGACTGCGACAACTGCGTGTCGCCATCGATCAGCAGCGGCACGCCCGCCGACGGGTTCTTGGCCACATACCCGGCGGCGCGCTGCTCCTGCTTGCGCAGGTTCACGGGCAGGTATTCGTAGGGCAGGCCCTTGAGCGCCAGCGCGATGCGCACGCGGTACGAAGTCGAACTGTTGAAGAAGCTGTGGAGTTGCATGGATTGTGCGTCGGTAGGGGCGGAAGGTCGTGGGGATGGCCCTATTCGGCCGTGATGCCGGTGCGGGCGACGATGTCGTCCCAGCGCCTGGCGTCGCGGCCGATGAGGGCGCCGAAATCGGCGGGCGTGGAGGTCGCGGGGACCATGCCTTGCGCATCGAAGGCGGCGGCCGTCGCCGGCGTCTTGAGGATGGCGTTGATCTCCCGGTTCATGCGGTCGACGATGGCGGCCGGCGTGCCCTTGGGGGCCAGCACGCCGTACCACATGTCCACGTCGGCGCCTTGCAGGCCGGCTTCCGTCAGCGTGGGCGTGTCGGGCAATTGCGGCAGGCGCTTCGGGCTGCCGGTGGCGATCACCTTCAACTTGCCCGCCTTGATTTGCGGCAGCGCCACATGCACGGGCAGGAACATGTAGTCCAGGCGGCCGCCGAGCATGTCTGTGACGGCGCCCGCCGTGCCCTTGTAGGGCACGTGCAGCATGGCGGTGTGGGTGCGGTCCAGGAACAGCGCCATCGACAGGTGGTGCGGCGTGCCGACACCAGGCGTGCCGTAGCTGAGCTTGCCCGGCGCGGCGCTGGCCGCGCGCACCACGTCGTCGACGGTGTTGGCAGGGTTCGACGGATGCGTGACCAGCAGCAGGGAACCCCAGGACGTCAGACCGACCGGCGAGAAGTCCTTTTGCGGGTCGAACCGCAGCTTGCCTTTGTAGAGGCTGGCGTTCATGACGAACGTATTCACCGTCACCAGGAAGGTGTAGCCGTCGGCGTCGGCGCGCGCGGCCTTTTCGCTGCCGATATTGCCGCTGGCGCCCGCAAGGTTCTCCACCACGACGGGTTGCCCCAGCGTCCGGGGCAGGCTTGCCGCCAGTTGCCGGGCGATCAGGTCGATGCCGGTGCCCGGCGTGAACGGAACGACCAGCGTGATCGGCCGTTCCGGCCATGCCGCGTGGCTGGCCGCGGCCGAGAACGCCAGGACCGCGGCGCCGAGGAGGCGTATGAACTTGCACATGGTTTGTCTCCAGTTCCTGTCGCCGGTCATGCGCCGGCTTGATGTCGGCGGCGGCCTGGGCCGCGCCTGGTGGCACTACACGTAGGGCGCCCGTGCTTTCAGCGCCACGGGGTCGAAACCGGCTACTTGCTTGTAGCGCCGGGAAATGCCTTCCAGCTCGTCGCGGCTGATCACGTCGTCAATGCGCGCATACGGACGGTCGCCGGACCGTTCATGTACCTCGCGCAGGATGGCGTCGGGCGGATTGCTGCGGTTGGTCAGGACGACGCGGGTGGTGGCCTCCACCCGCGCGCGGTCATAGGCCTGCAGCGCATCGGGAGTCAGTCCCTGGCGCTTGAGTTGCCCGGTCAGGTAGCGGGCGTCGATCACGGCCTGGCCTGCGCCATTCGAGCCGCGGGGGACCATCGGGTGGGCCGCGTCGCCCAGCAAGGTCATGCGGCCTTTCGTCCAGGTGGGCAACGGGTCCTGGTCCACCATCGGGTACTCCAGGACGGCATCGGCGTCCTGGATCAGGCGCGCGACATCCAGCCAATCGAAATGCCAATCGGAGAACGCGGGAAAGAAATCCTCAAGCCGGCCGCTGCGGTTCCAGTCGCGGACGGCGGGTTCGGCGGCTTCGATTTCCGCCACCCAGTTCACCAGCTGGTCGCCGTTGGCGTCGATGTTGTCGCGGATGGGATAGATGACCATTTTCCCCGTCGACAGCCAGCCCGCCCGGACCATGCTGGCGCCGGACAGGAACGGTTTGCATCGCGTCGTGCCGCGCCACATGTTCACGCCGGAATAGCGGGGCGCGCCTTCTTGCGGATAGAGCTGCTTGCGCAGCGCGGAATGGATGCCGTCGCAGCCGACCGCGATGCGTCCGCGGACGGGCGGCAGCGCATTGCCGTTGTTGTCCTTGAAGCGCGCCGTGACAGTGTCGGCGTCTTGCTCCACGCCCGTGCAGCGGGCGTTGACGGTCACGCAGTCGTCGCCCAGGCGTTGCCGCACGGCCGCCCACAACGCCATTTGCAGGTCGCCGCGATGGATGGAGTATTGGGGCCAGTCGTAGCCGGCGTCCAGGCCGGCGGGTTCGCCGTAGATGAACTGGCCGTGGCGCGTATAGAACACGGATTCGCGCGTGCGCACGGCAATCGCGTCCAGCGTGGGCAGCAGGCCCAGCTCGTCCAGTTCGCGGGTGGCGTGGGGCAGCAAGTTGATGCCTACGCCCAGCGGCTTGATCTCGGGCACGGCCTCGTAGACGCGGCAGGCGATGCCGGCCTGATGCAGGCTCAACGCCAACACCAGGCCGCCGACTCCGGCGCCCACGATGATCACATCGGTGTCGTATCGCATGCCTACACCATGCGCACGCTGAGCGTGCCCAGGCCGTCGACGCCGCCTGTCATCGTGTCGCCGCGCACCACGGGGCCGACGCCTTCGGGCGTGCCGGTGTAGATCAGGTCGCCCGCTTCCAGGCGGAAGTACTTGGACAGGTAGGCAATGGTCTCGGCGACGGACCAGATCAGCTTGCCGATGTCGCTGCGTTGCTTGTCCACGCCATTGACCTGCAGCCAGATGGCGGCCTGGTCGATGCCGTTGACCGACGCGGCCGGGTGCAGCGGGCCGATGGGCGCGCTTTGGTCGAAGGCCTTGCCCAGTTCCCATGGGCGGCCGGCTTCGCGCATTTTCATCTGCAGGTCGCGCCGCGTCATGTCCAGGCCCACGGCGTAGCCCCAGACGTGCTGCAACGCGTTATCCACGGAGATGTTGGCCCCGCCCTGGCCGATGGCCGCGACCAGTTCGATCTCGTAATGCAGGTTGGCGGTCTCGGGCGGGTAGGGCAGGTCCAGCGTCTGGCCCTGGGCCACCGGAACGACGGCGTCGGCGGGCTTGCAGAAGAAGAACGGCGGTTCGCGGTCGGGGTCGAAGCCCATTTCGCGGGCATGGGCGGCATAGTTGCGGCCCACGCAGTAAACGCGGCGGACCGGGAAGGCATCCTGGCCGCCGGCGATGGGCACGGCGACGGGGGCGGCGGGAGCAAACACGAAAGACATGGATCACCCTTGAAAGAGGGAGGGAAAAGCGGGATGTGGCCAAGCCACGCGGGCTCAGGCGATGCGTTCTTCGCGCCACAGGCCCAGCGCGTCCTGCACCGGGCGGTCGGAATAGCTGAAGAGCGTGGCGTCTTCCAGCGCGGCCAGTTGCACGGGCAGCCAGGACGGGGCCACGAACACGTCGCGCGGACCAAAATGAAATTCCTGGTCGCCGATGCGCGCCGTGCCCCGTCCTTCCACCACGCTGTACACCGTGGAGTCGGTGCTGCGGGTGGTCTTGCCCTGGAAGCCGGCAGGCAGCAGCTGCATGAAGGTCGCCATCGTGGGCATGGGGTAGCCGCCCGTGGCTGGATTCAGGTAGCGCAGTTTCACGCCGTCCCAGGGGTCCAGTTCACCGTGGCGGTACAGCGCGTCCAGCGCTTCGCGGCTGCGTTCGTACGGGTAGTTGAAGATGGGCGACGTACCGCTTGTGGCCTGATGGCGCACCGGCGCCATGTTGTGGCCGAAGCGGGCCATGCTGTCGCCTTCGGGCCGCGTGACGGGCTGGGTGGCCTGCGGGTAGTTCTCGGCAAAGCCCGCGTCCAGGAACCGCAGCAGCGGGATGTCCAGGCCGTCCAGCCAGACCACGGGTTCGCCGCCCTCGGCGGTTTCGGCGTTGCCGTGGTCGTGCCAGGTCCAGGACGGCGTGATGATGAAGTCGCCCGGGTGCATGGTGGTGCGTTCGCCGTTGACGGCCGTATAGGCGCCGCGCCCTTCCACGATGAAACGCAGCGCGGATTGCGTGTGGCGGTGGCTGGGCGCGATCTCGCCGGGCAGGATCAATTGCAATCCTGCGTACAGGCTCTGCGTGATGCTGGCCTGGCCCGGCAACCCGGGGTTCTCCAGGATCAGCACGCGCCGCACGGCTTCTTCGGCGGTGATCAGCGAGCCGGACGCCATCACGTCGTCACGTACGTCGTCGTATTTCCAGAGGGCGGGCACGCAGCGCGGGGCGGGCTGGCGGGGCACCAGGTTGTGCAACGACTCCCACAGGGGGGCCATGTGCTTCTTGGCGATGCGCGCGTAATAGGCAGCGCGATCAGCGGCGCGGTCGGCGGCATGATCGGCGCCGGCGGTGTGGCCGTCGGGCATGGTTGTCTCCAGTATGTCCGGCTATTGCCGGCTTCTACGGGTGGCCGCCGCGTGGTTCGCGGCTGGTCCGGATATGGAGACGATTATGGGTAAGCAGCTATGTGTTTAATAATGAAATTATCTTATTATCCATACGAATAACAATATACATACGAGACAACCTCCATCCGACGAGGGCCCGCATGGACTGGACCCACCGCCTGCGGCTGCGCAATCTGAAGATGCTGCTGAGCCTCGCGCAGACCCGCAACATCAGCCATTCGGCCGCGATGCTCAACACCACGCAGCCGGGTCTGTCGAAGTGGCTGAAAGACCTGGAAGACGATATCGGCTTGCCGCTGTTCGAGCGCCATGCGCGCGGCCTGCGTCCGACCCCGCATGGCGACGTGCTGATCGCCCACGCCCAGCGCGTGGAGTCCCAGCTGGACCGCGCCAGCGCCGACATGGCCGCGCTGCGTGAGGGCGGTGGCGGCCGCGTGGTGATCGGTGCATCCGGCGCGTCGGCCTCCGACACGGTGCCGCTGGCGGTGATGAAGCTGCTGGAACGGATGCCGCAGGCGCGCGTGAAGCTGGTGGAGGGCACGACGGACCGCCTCTTGGCGCAACTGGCCCAGGGCGATCTGGACATCGTGGTGGGCCGCTCGGCGCCCGAACATCACGACCCGGCGATCCGCTTCGAGGCGCTGTATCTGGAACCCATTCATCTGGTGGCGCGCCCGCGCCACCCCTTGTTCGCGATCGAGCAGCCCAGCTGGCAGGACCTGCTGTCGTACCGCTGGATCCTGTGGCCCAAGGGCACGCCCATCCGCAATGCGGTGGACGCCGCGCTGGCGGCCGCAGGTCAGGCGCCGCCGCCGGATCACGTGGAATCGAATTCGGTGACGATCAACCTGACGCTGATCAACAACAGCGACATGATCGGCGTGGCCTCGCACCGCGCCGCGCTGCGGTTTTCGCAGATGCGGGCGATGCGGATCATTCCGGTGCGCTTGTCCGGATTCGGGTCGGTGGCGATGTATTGGCGCGAAGACGCTTTCAGGCCGCTGGCGGTGCAGGAAGCGATGGCGGCCTTGCGCAATACGGTGGCGGAACATGCGCCCGGCGTGACGAGGCTGTGATGCCATCCTCTGGCGCGGGCCTGAATGCGTTGATTGCGCAGTGCCGCCGGGTAGAGGCTGCGCTGGCCGGAAGTCCGGACCCGTCCGCCTCGGTGGCCATGCATCGGTTCGTGGCCGATATGGATGCCAGGCGGATCCCGCCGGGGATGTGGTCGCCGCTGGCGTTGTCGGTGCTGGTGATGACGGGCGGGCTGGGCGTCGGCATTGAAGTTCTTAGCCTTGTGCTGCGCGCCGTGGGTTCGGCCTGGGCGGCGTTTGCGCTGGTGGCGGTGTGCGCCGGGACGGCACTGGCGTTGTCGATCGCGGTGGTGATGCTGATGGCGGGCCGGTCGGCAGGGCTGGTGATCGTGAAGTGGCTGGCGATCGGCTTGGTGGCGGTGGGCGGACTCGGCGTGATCGCGTGGACGCAGGGGGATGTGCGGGCGGTGGGGCCTGTTGTGGCGCTGCTGGGCGGGTTGGGGGCCTGGTTGGTGGCCAATAGCGGGGGGTTTTTTGTGTTTGTGGGGTATCGGGTGGCGAGGCGGTATCTCGATCTTCGGGGGTAGTTGT
>NZ_DBHKZA010000003.1:0-11754 GCF_057314935.1 Achromobacter sp. | reverse complement strand
GTGTTTGTGGGGTATCGGGTGGCGAGGCGGTATCTCGATCTTCGGGGGTAGTTGTCGGTTCTTGAGGCGCCCGGCGCGGCGGTGGCCTGCGGTGCGCGGGTCAACGATTGCGGTCCGGAGCCTTCGCTCCGGACGGCCCCTGCGTCATCTTCGTTGTTGCCTACGGCAACTGCCTTCAGATTCCCTTGGGCGCATCGACTCCCCGCGCACCGCAGGCCACCGCCGCGCCGGGCTCTGTCAGTGGCAATTTCCCGGCCGCCGGGGCGAGTGGGGTGCTTGAGGTTCTTGGGTACCGGCGGGGTGGGGTGGAGGGTCTTGCGGGGCCCGCCGCCCGGCCGGCCGCGCAGGCGGCCTTCGGGGGCTTACGCGGTGTCTTGCGTTGTGGCAGGGTGCGCTGCGCGCTGGTGGGATGATTGTGGATACAATGAATACATGTATTCAGTGGGAGGGGGTATGCCTACATCTATTCGGCTTGATCCGATGATTGAGCAGCGGCTTGATCATCTGGCGGAAGTCACGGGGCGCAGCAAGGCGTATTACCTGCGCGAGTTGATCGTGAGTGGTCTTGAGGACCTTGAAGATCGCTATTTGGCTGAGCGTGAGCTGGACGCCGTCCGCAAAGGAAAGTCCAAGACCTACACCCTAGAGGAGGCGGAAAAGAAACTTGGCCTGGCTGATTAAGCTGAGCAGCGCGGCCGCGCGTGATTTGTCCAAACTCGATAGACCCGCAGCATGCGGATCACGGCATTTCTGCGAGAGCGCGTTGCTCCGCTAGACGATCCGCGTAGCATTGGCGAAGCATTGAAGGGTCCGAAGTTGGGTGACTTGTGGCGGTATCGAGTCGGCGATTTCAGGATCATCGCCAGCATCGAGCATCAGGCGCTCTGTGTTCTTGTCGTCAAGGTAGGTAATCGGCGTGAGGTGTATCGCCGATAAGCGTGCGCCGCCAGACCGACTTCTTTGTCTGCGGAAAGGAAAAGCGCGTCAGGCATCGGGATTCACTCCGACGCCTGACGCGCTTTTTTATTGTCCTTTCGGATCTTGCGCTTACTTCGCCGCCACCGCGTCCGGCGGAACCGGGTTTTCCCAGCCGCCGCCGATCGCGCGGATCAGGCCGACTGCCGAGCGTGCTTGCTCGCCGCTCAATTGCACGGCCACGCGTTGTTGCAGCAGGACGCTGCGGTCGGCTTCGATCACGTCCAGATAGCTGATCGAGCCTTCGCGGTATTGCGTGTGCGACAGCTTGGCGGCGCGGGCCGAGGCTTCGACGGCGGCGTCTTGCGCCTTGGTCTGGTCGGCCAGGATACGCAGGTTCGCCAGGTTGTCTTCCACTTCGCGGAACGCGTTCAGCACGGTCTGGCGGTAGACGGCGACGTCTTCCTCGTAGACGGCGCGGGCGCGGTCCAGGCCGGCCTGGCGGCGGCCGCCGTCGAAGATGGGCATCGACAGCGCAGCGCCGACGAGCGGACCCAGCAGGAAGGTGCGGCTGGACCACTGGAACAGGTTGCCCAGGTCGGACGACTCGTAGCCGAAGGCGCCGGTGATGTCCAGGCGCGGGAAGAACGCGGACTTGGCGGCGCCGACGCGGGAGTTGGCGGCGGCCATGGCGCGTTCGGCGGCGGCGATGTCGGGGCGGCGTTCCAGCAGCGTGGACGGCAGGCCGGCGGGAATCGACAGGGCGACCTTCTGGATCGGCTGCGGCGGCATCGTGAAGTCGGACGGGGCGCGGCCCAACAGCACGGCCAGCGCGTGTTCGGTCGTGGCGCGGCGGCGGTCGATGCCCAGCGCTTCCGATTGCGCGGACGCGAGTTCCGCCTTGGCGCGCGCCAGGTCCAGTTCGCTGATGTCGCCGGCGTCGTAGCGGCGCTGGATCAATTGCAGCGTGTCGGTGCGCAGCTTGACCGTCTGGTTGTACAGCTGCGATTCGGCGTCCTGCTCGCGCACCAGGAAGTACGTGGTGGCCACGTCGGCCTGCAAGGCCAGCAGCACCGAACGGTACAGCGCTTCGCTTTGCTGGGCGTCGGCGGTGGCGGCGTCGGCGGTGGACGCCACGCGGCCGAACAGGTCGGCTTCATACGACACCGCGCCTTGGGCGCGCCACGTCGTCACCGGGGTGGTGGACGTGCCGTCCGGCAGGCCTTGCGACACGGCCGAGGGGCGTTGCCGGTTGGGGCCGAAGGCCGCGTCCAGCGTGGGGAAGAAGCCGGCGCGGGCCTCGCGCTGCAGGGCGCGCGATTGCGCCAGGCGGGCGGCGGCGGCCTGCAGGTTCTGGTTGGCCTGTTGCGCTTCGTCTTCCAGCTGGTTCAGGCCTTCGTCGCCGAACACCTTCCACCAGGCGCCGCGCAGCGCGTCTTCCGACGGCTCCGCAGGCTTCCAGGTGCCGGCTTCGGAGGCGGGCAGGGCGGCTTCCTTGAATGCCGCCGGCGCGGCGGCAGACGGCTTTTCGTAAGTGGGGCCCACCGCGCAGCCGGCCAGCACAAGCAGGACGGCAAGCAAGGCGGAACCGCGGGTCAGTCTTTGGATCATGATGAATTCTCTTTGGCGCGCGCCCCGCCGGCTTGGGCGGGACGCGCTGGCTTCTCTTACGTCTGCCGGCTTTACGCGTGAGTCTGCGTGGCGGGCGGCGCGTTCGTGTCGATGTGCGGGGCGCACTCCGGCGCTTCATGCGGGGCCGCCGAGTGCAGCGGCTTGCCGCCCAGCGAACGCAGCAGCACATAGAACACCGGCGTCAGGAACAGGCCGAACAAGGTCACGCCCAACATCCCGAAGAACACGGCCACCCCCATGGCATGGCGCATCTCCGAACCGGCGCCGGACGACAGCACCAGCGGCACCACCCCCATGATGAACGCGATGGACGTCATCAGGATCGGGCGCAGACGCAGGCGGCTGGCTTCGATGGCGGCTTCCAGCGGCGAGCGGCCGCTCATTTCAAGTTCGCGGGCGAATTCCACGATCAGAATCGCGTTCTTCGCCGACAAGCCCACCAGCACCATCAAGCCGATCTGCGTGAAGATGTTGTTGTCGTTGCCCGTCAGGTAGACGCCCGTCAGCGCGGCCAGGATGCTCATCGGCACGATCAGGATCACGGCCAGCGGCAGCGTCAGGCTTTCATACAGCGCGGCCAGCACCAGGAACACCAGCAGCACGCTGATGGGGAATACCCACAAGCCGGCATTGCCCGCCAGGATCTGCTGATACGTCAGGTCGGTCCATTCGAACTTCACCCCGCGCGGCAGCGTTTCGGCGGCGACGCGTTCGGCTGCCGCTTGCGCCTGATCGGACGAGAAGCCGGGCGCCGGGCCGCCGTTGATGTCGGCGGCGGTGTAGCCGTTGTAGCGCACCACCATTTCAGGCCCGAAGGTCTGCTTGACCGTCACCAGCGACGACAGCGGCACCATGTCGCCCGCGGCGTTGCGGGTCTTCAGCTGCAGGATGTCGTCGGCGTGCGCCCGGAACGGCGCATCGGCTTGCGCACGCACCTGGAACACCCGGCCGAAGCGGTTGAAGTCGTTCACGTACATCGAGCCCAGGTAGATCTGCATGGTGTCGAAGACTTCGGTCACCGGCACGCCCAGCTGCTTGGCCTTCACGCGGTCCAGGTCCACATCCAGCTGCGGCACGTTGATCTCGTAGCTGGAGAACGACGGGCCCAGTTCAGGCGTCTGGCGCGCTTTTTCCAGGAAGGCCTGCTTGGCCTTGTCCAGTTCGGCATAGCCGAGTGCGGCGCGGTCTTCCAGTTGCAGCTTGAAGCCGCCCAGCGTGCCCAGGCCCATCACGGGTGGGGGCGGGAACACGGCGATGAACGAGTCCTGGATGGCCGAGAACTTCTGGTTCAGCGACGCGGCGATGGCGTTGCCCGAGAGCGCGGCGCCCTTGCGTTCGCCAAAGGGCTTGAGCGTCACGAACACGATGCCGGCGCTGGAGCTGTTGGTGAAGCCGTTGATCGACAGGCCCGGGAAGGCGATGGCGGATTGCACGCCGGGTTCCTTCAGGGCGATGTCGCTCATGCGGCGGATCACCGCTTCCGTGCGGTCCAGCGAGGCGCCGTTGGGCAGCTGCGTGAAGCCGATCAGGTACTGCTTGTCTTGCGCCGGCACGAAGCCGCCGGGCACCAGGTACGACACGCCGATGGTGGCGGCCACCAGCACCGCGTACACGCCCATCGCGCCGGCCTTGCGGCGGATCACGCCGGACACGCCCGAGCCGTAGGACTCGGAGGCGCGGCCGAACATGTTGTTGAACCAGTTGAAGAAGCGGCCGAAGACGCGGTTCATGCCACGGGTCAGCCAGTCCTGCTTGTCGTGATGGCTCTTGAGCAGCAAGGCCGACAGGGCGGGCGACAGGGTCAGCGAGTTGAAGGCCGAGATCACCGTCGAGATGGCGATGGTCATGGCGAACTGCTTGTAGAACTGGCCGGTCAGGCCCGTCATGAAGGCCAGCGGCACGAACACGGCGCACAGCGTCAGCGCGATGGCGATGATGGGGCCGCTGACTTCACGCATGGCGCGGTAGGTCGCGTCGCGTGGACTCAAGCCCGCCGCGATGTTGCGCTCGACGTTCTCCACCACCACGATCGCATCGTCCACCACGATCCCGATGGCAAGCACCATCCCGAACAGCGACAAGGCGTTGATGGAATAGCCGAACACCAGCAGCAGCGCGAACGTACCGACGATGGACACCGGCACGGCCAAAAGCGGGATGATCGACGCGCGCCACGTTTGCAGGAACAGAATCACGACCAGCACGACCAGCGCGATGGCTTCCAGCAGCGTGTGCACCACGGCTTCGATACTGGAACGCACGAACTGCGTGGGGTCGTACTCGATGCGGTATTCCACGCCCGGGGGGAAGTCCTGCTCCAGTTCGGCCATCGCGGCGCGCACTTTGCTGGAGACATCCAGCGCATTCGCGCCCGGCGATTGCATGATGCCCATGCCGACCGCCTGCTTGTTGTCCAGGAGCGAACGCAAGCCGTATTCCTGGGCGTCCAGCTCCACGCGGGCGACGTCGGACAGGTGCGTCACGGCGCCGTCGGGCGAGGTCTTCAGGATGATGTCGCGGAATTCTTCTTCGCTTTGCAGGCGACCGCGCGCATTCACGTTCAGCTGCAGCGGCACGTCGCCTTGCGTGGGCGATGCGCCGATCACGCCGGCGGCGACCTGCACGTTCTGTTCGCGGATGGCGGCAACCACTTCCGACGCGGTCATGCCGCGTTGGGCGACTTTTTGCGGGTCCAGCCAGACGCGCATCGAGTAGTTGCCCGAGCCCCACACCGTCACTTCGCCCACGCCCGTGATGCGGGCCAGGCGGTCCTTGACGTTCAGGATCGCATAGTTGCGCAGGTAGGTGATGTCGTAGCGGTCATTGGGCGAGATCAAGTGCACGACCAGCGTCAGGGTGGGCGAGCTCTTGGCGGTGGTCACGCCCAGGCGCTGCACGTCCGGCGGCAGGCGCGGAAGCGCCTGCGACACGCGGTTCTGCACCAGCTGCTGCGCCTTGTCCGGGTCCACGCCCAGCTTGAAGTTGACCGTCAGCGTCAGGTTGCCGTCGCTGTTGGCCTGCGACTGCATGTACAGCATGTCTTCCACGCCGTTGATGGATTCTTCCAGCGGCGAGGCGACGGTTTCGGCGATGACCTTGGGGTTGGCGCCCGGATACTGCGCGCGCACCACCACCGACGGTGGCACGACTTCCGGGTATTCGGAAATGGGCAGCTGGAACATGGCCAACAGGCCCGCCAGCAGCACCAGGATGGACAACACGCCGGCGAAAATCGGCCGGTCGATGAAGAACTTTGAGATATTCATGAACGTTCTCTGTAGACGCGCAGGCCTTACTTCAGTTCGGCTGCGGCGGTCTTGACCGGAGCGGCCTTGGCGGCAACCATGGGCACGACGGTCGGAGCCACGGCGTCGCCGGGGCGGATGCGTTGCAGGCCGTTGACGACGATGCGCTCACCGGCGGCAAGCCCCGAGTCGACGACGCGCAGGCCTTCCTGGTTTGCGCCCAGCTTCACCTGGCGGTAGACGGCGTGGTTCTTGTCGTCCAGCACCAGCACGTAGCGCTTGTCCTGGTCGGTGCCGATGGCGCGTTCGTCGATCAGCACGGCCGAACGCGGGTCGCTGCCGCCCAGGCGGACGCGGGCGTACAGGCCGGGCAGGAGCGAACCGTCGGTGTTATCGAATTCGGCGCGCACGCGGATCGTGCCGGAGGTGGCGTCCAGGCGGTTGTCGACCGACTGCACGTAGCCGGTGCGCGAATAGCCGTCCTCGTTGGCCAGGCCCAGTTCGACCGGGACCGAGCCTGCGCGGCCGTTGCGCGCCGGGTTCACGTACTTGAGGAAGGTTTGTTCGTCCACGTCGAACGATGCGTACATCTTCGACACCGACACCAGCGTCGTCAGCGGCACCGACGTGGCGCCGGCGGCGACCACGTTGCCCACGGTGACTTCGGCGCGCGACACGCGGCCGGCCACCGGCGCTTCGATGCGCGTATAGCCCAGGTTCAGCTTGGCGTAGTCCAGGGCGGCTTGCGCGCCCTGCAGATTGGCGGCGGCTTCGCGCGAGGCGTTCTGCTTTTCCTCGAAGTCGCGGCGGGCGATGGCGTTGTCCGTCAGCAGGCGCTGGCCGCGGGCCAGTTCCGTGGCGGTGTACGACGCGCGGGCCTTGGCGGCCGTCAGGGCGGCGGCGGCGCGGTCGACTTCGGCCGCGTACGGGCGCGGGTCGATGGTGAAGAGCACGTCGCCCTTCTTGACGATGCTGCCGTCCTGGAAGTGCACGGCCGTCAGGGTGCCGGACACCAGCGGGCGGATGTCGACGCGGTCGATCGCTTCCAGGCGGCCGGAATAGCGCTGCCAGTCCACGATGGTCTTGCTGACGACTTCAGCCACCTCGACGGGCGTGGCGGCGGGGGCGCCTTGCGCCATGGCGACATTGCCGCCGGCGGGGCCCCGGGTCAGGGCATAGCCGCCTCCGGCCGCGAGTACGGCTGCAAAGACGACGAGCATAGCGATACGATTGCGCGAAACCATGATGTTTCCTTGAGTGGTATAGGGGCGAAAGCGCGCTTGTTTGAGCCTGGGGCGGAGGCGGCTCCGGCAGTCCGGGGCATGGCAGTCCTTAGCGTCCGCTGGATATATGCATATGCTGCAATGCAACATGCAACAGGGTTGCGGTTCCTGGGCAGGGCGCCTTGGCGGGGCGGGATCACTGCGGTGTCGGAAGCTGAGGATTGACATGCCCTGTGGAGGCGCCGGGAGGCAAGGGCACTTCAAGATGGTTTGCATTCTGAGTGTTTTGCGGGGCCGGATAAACCTTTCTATTCCGGCAACACTGTTCGACAGAAATGACTAATCAGCGGCGAAATCGGGTTATGCTCCGTTCACCCCGACTTATTTGCCCAAAAGGACACCGTCGCCATGGACCGTTTTCAGGCTATGCAGGTGTTTGTGCGCGTCGTGGACGCCAATAGCTTCACCCGGGCGGCCGACAGCCTCTCGCTTCCGCGCACCACCGTCACCACCATCATCCAGAACCTCGAACGCCTTCTGGGCGTGCGCCTGCTCAACCGCACCACGCGCCGTATCGGCCTGACGCCGGACGGCGCGGGCTATTACCAGCATTGCGTGCGCATCCTGGCGGACGTCGAAGAGACCGAGGCCTGTTTCCAGGAAGCGGCGCTGCGCCTGAAGGGACGGCTGCGCATCGACGTCCCGACCTGCATCGGGCGGCTGATCCTGATCCCCTCATTGTGTGATTTCCACGACAAATACCCCGACGTCGAGCTGGTGCTGGGCCTGGGCGACCGCCCCGTGGATATGGTGCAAGAGGCCGTGGACTGCGTGATCCGCGCCGGCGAGCTGGAAGATTCCAGCCTGGTCGCGCGCCGCATCGGCACCCTGCAGACGGTCACCTGCGCCTCGCCCACTTATATTGCCCGCCACGGCATGCCGCAGACGATCGAATCGTTGCGCGACCACCACGCGGTGCACTATTTCATGAGCCGCACGGGCCGCAACTGCGCCTGGGACTTCAAGGTGGACGGCAAGCACCAGGAAGTGGACATGAAGGGCACGGTGGCGGTGAATGAGGCCGGCGCCTACCTGGACTGCGGCCTGAAGGGATTCGGCCTGATACAGGTTGCCCGCTATATGGCCTTGCCGCACCTGCAATCCGGTGAACTGATCGAAATCCTGCCGCAGTGGAAGCCCAGCTCCACGGCGATTTCGGTGCTGTATCCGCAAAGCCGCCAGTTGTCGCCCAAGGTCCGGGCGTTCACCGACTGGGTGGCGGAATTGTTCGCCGGCTGCCCGCTGCTCAGCGGCCGTGACGAAACCGATCCCGCTGCCGGCACCTGCGGCGTGTATCAGCGCCAGTTGGGCATGCCCAGCGCGATGACCCTGGGGCAGCCCCAGCCCCGCACCGAACCCGCCGTGCTCCCGACGACGCCGCCGCGCCGCCGCAGCGCGCGCGAAGAGGCGGCCGAATACGCCTTGTAAGCGGAAGAGGTGGCGGGCCAACCGGCCCGCCACGCCGGGAAACCACGGGAAACCCCGTAGTAAATACAGGGCTTGTGTCCCTCGTATTTCTTGAAACGTCTGTATAGTCCGACAGTCAAAGCCTACAACGCCCTTACTGTCGATCCGCTCTATGCAGCCTGTTCTACCCGCTTACCTGATCGCCCGTTGGCTGCTGCTGCTTGTCTTGTTGGCAGGGGTTTACTTTCTTAGCGGCTTCCTCGTCCCCGCGCTTGCGGCGCTGATCATCGGCTTGGCCAGCTGGCCTTTGTACCAGCGCCTGGTCGTGCGCTGCGGCGGCCGCACGGCGGTGGCCGCGTCGCTGGCGCTGCTGGTGGTGATCGTCGTGCTGATCGTGCCGATGAGCCTGGCGCTGTCATACGCCATCAAGGAAGCCAGCACCTTCTTCGCCTGGGCCATCGCGGCCAACCGCCACGGCGTGGCCGTGCCCAACTGGATCACGTCGATGCCGGTCGTGGGCGAGCGGCTGGGGCAGTACTGGGAATCGTATATCGGCCAGCCCCACGCGCTGGGCGCGCTGGTCGAAGCCGTCAGCGGCGAACATCTGGGCAATATCTACCGCATGGTGCTGGCGGCCACGGGCAATGTGTTCCAGCTGCTGCTGACCGTGCTGTTCATGCTGATCACGCTGTTCTTCGTCTATAAGGACGGCATCCGCATGGTGGCCCAGCTGGACGTGCTGGGCGAACGCATCCTGCCGGCCCGCTGGCAGCGCTTTTCGCGCGTGGTGCCGGCCACCATCAATTCCACCGTCACCGGCATGGGCCTCATCGCCCTGGGCGAAGGCCTGGTGCTGGGCATCGCGTACTGGGTGGCGGGCGTGCCGTCGCCGGTGCTGCTGGGCGTGGTCACGGGCTTCATGGCGCTGATCCCCGGCGGGGCGCCGCTCTCGTTCACGCTGGTGTCGCTGTACCTGGTGGGCTCCGGTCATCTGGTTGCCGGCATCGCGCTGATGGTCTGGGGTAGCGTCGAACTCTTTATCGTCGACAAGACCCTGCGCCCGCGATTGGTGGGCGGCCCCGTCAAGCTGCCTTTCCTGCCGACCTTCTTCGGCCTGGTGGGCGGCGTGAAGACCATGGGTATCGTGGGGTTGTTCGTCGGCCCCGTGCTGATGGCCTTGCTGGTGGCGGTGTGGCGTGAATGGGTGCACCACGAAGTGCAGGAGCGCGACGCCGCACGCCTGCATCCACCCATTGTCCCTCCGGTTGAAAAAACACCCTCCACCTGACGCCGGCGTGCCCGGCGCTTTGGTAATCTAGCCATCCCCGCGTATACCGGTGTTTGACCGGTACGCGCCTGCCCCGCACGCAGACGCTTCGCAACCGCCGCGGGGTGTGAGGATTGAGATGTCCGGGTTACTGCCTGATGATCAGATAGCCGTCCTGCGCAAGCAGGGGTTTGTGGTGGCGCGCCAATTCGCCGGCGCCGACCAGGTGGCGGCGCTGCGCGCGCTGGCCGAACGCCATTTGCACGAGCATGTGGCCCCCATCGAATACGAAGCCGACCTGCGCTACCCTGGCGCGCCCGAGTCGCGCACCGCCGAAGGCGGGCTGACGGTGCGCCGCCTGCTCAGCGCCTATGCGCGCGACCCCCTGTTCGCCAAATGGGCAACCGACCCGCGCATCAGCCAATGGCTGGCTAGCTACTTCGCTGAACCTGCCGTGCTGTCCACAGTGCACCACAACTGCGTGATGACCAAGCATCCGGCCTACGGCAGCTTGACGGGCTGGCATCAGGACATCCGGTATTGGTCGTTTTCCGATACGGACCTTGTCTCCAGTTGGCTCGCCCTGGGGCCGGAAAAGCGCGAGAACGGCGGGCTGTCTTTCATCCCGGGTTCGCATGCGGCGGCCTTCACGCCCGATCAGTTCGACGACAAGAAATTCTTCCGCGACGACGCGCCGCAAAACGCCGAATGGATCGCGCGGGCGGTCTGCCCGGAACTTGAGGCCGGCGACGTGGTGTTCTTCCATTGCCGCACGCTGCACGCGGCGCAGGGCAATCGCAGCGACCGCGTGAAGCTGTCGGTGGTGCACACCTATCACCCGCAATCCTGTCATCCGTTGCCGGGGACGCGATCCGCCTCGCAACCGGGCGTGCCGTTGGCAAAGCCCACTGCCGAAAGCGCTTAAAGTAATTGATATTTGCTATTAATAATTGAATTACAATTAAATTAAGCGCAATACGCGACGATGGGCCGGCATACTCCCACGTCGCGTCCATGCTTGCGCGGCATCCCTAGAACTCAATAGGCTGTTCCCTGTGCGCAAATCCACCCCCGACGACTCGGAAAAACCGCAGGCGCCGACCGAGACCCGGTCTTCGCTATTTGTCGGTTCCACTGAAAAAGCCTTTCAGGTGCTGCACGCGTTCGACGGCTCGAAACGCCACATGACACTGGCCGACATCGCGCGCGCATCCGGCCTGGACCGCAGTGCGACGCAGCGCCTGGTCTACACGCTGGAGACCCTGGGCTATCTGCGCCGCATCCCCGAAACGCGCAACTACGGCCTGACGCCGAAGGTGCTGCAGTTCTCGTACAACTACGTGCGCGCGAACGAGCTGATCGACAAGGCGTCGCCGTATCTGCTGGACATCAGCCGGACGCTGGGCGAGACGACGAACCTGCAGGAACTGGACGGCCACGAGATCGTGTTCGTGGCGCGCTTTCCGGGCCACCATCTGGTGAATGTGGATATCGCCGTGGGCAGCCGCCTGCCGGCATTTTTCACGGCCTCAGGCACGGCGATCCTGTCCCGGCTATCCGACGAACACCGCCGCGAGATCCTGGCGCAGACGCGGCTGGAAGCGATTACGCCGTACACCGAGGTGAACCCCGAAAAGCTGCTGGATCGCGTGCAGCGCGTGGCCGAGAAAGGCTACGCGATCATCGTGAACGAGACGGTGCTGGGGGATATCTCGGTGGCTGCGCCGGTGATCGACCATCGGGGGCTGGCGGTGGCGGCGATCAATATTTCTGTGCCGACGACGCGGTGGACGGTAGCGCGGGTGGAAGCAGAACTGGCGCCGCATGTGCAGGTGGCGGCGACTTCGATATCTAAATCCAAGTTTTCGGCTTATTCGAGGTAGGGGAGTATTCGTAGGTCGGTTGGGGGGGAGCTTCGTCGGTGAGTTTCGATGGAGCTTCGTCGGTAAGTCGATGGCGCTTCGTGGGCCGCCCATCGTCGGGGTTGGGCTGATGGCGCGCGCCC